>JARRQC010000076.1:0-16262 GCA_037382165.1 bacterium
GTTTAACGTCTACCGCGACATGATGCATGTAGGTACTGTACCTTACATGGGTGAAGGTCTCGAAGACACCATCGGCTTCGTTGACAACCCGGTTGATCCAGGTTGCTACGACTATACTGTTACTGCTGTTTATGACCTTACTGAATATGGATTCCCGGGACAGACCGCTGAGTCTATGCACGAAGGTCCTGACACAGTATGTGTAGTTTGGGGTTACGATCTCCCGTTTGCTGAAATGTGGGATAGCGGTGACTTCGGATTTAACGGATGGCGTCTTGGTGCTGGTGAAAACAACTGGGTTGTTTCTAACCAGAACGGTAATCCTGAACCATCCGCTCAGTTCAACTGGGATCCGGATCCGGAAGGTGAATACGCGATCGCGCTTGAGAGTGCTCCGTTGAAAGCCGACCTCTACACAGAAGGTAAGATCTGGCTTGACTTCCACTATGCACTTGACAACAGGGTAGCTACCGGTGAGGAGCATCTCGTTGCGGAAGTATATAATGGAATGGAATGGTACCAGGTCTTCCAGGTTGCCAATACCGGTGACATGGATTATACTCCTGCACACGTTGATATCTCTGCCTTTGCTATGGGCCGTGTCTTTATGGTACGCTTCGTTGCAATGGGTATGAATTCCTTCGATATTATCAACTGGAACGTTGACAACATCCACGTTTACAGGCAGTGTGACGCCCCGAGTGATCTCGACGGTGAATACTACTGGGACGATGTAGAAGTTTATGGTGCAGCCATCAACTGGATGGCACCTGAAATCCCACTTCCGCCGGAAGGCTGGATCCGTTGGGATGATGGTACACCTGCCGCTCCTGTTGGTCTTGCCGAAGGTGGCGACTGGTCAGCAGCTATCCGCTGGGATGCAGGTCAGCTTGCAGAGTACGAAGGTACCCTCCTGACTGAAATCCAGTTCTACATGGCTGACGACTCATTCGACCATGTCAAAGTGAAAGTATGGCAAGGAATGAATGGCAGTATGCTTGTTCACGAATCAGATACCCTGTATCCTGATTCAGCGATGTGGACAACTTACACGGTTGATCCTCCGATTGCTATCGACGCACTTGACGAACTGTGGGTTGGATATACTATCGTTGGACAGGTACCGGGAACCTTCCCTGCCAGCATGGACGCTGGTCCGGCAGAGACAGGCTACGGTGACAAGATCACAACAGACGGTGTAACCTGGGATAACGCTTCAGACTTCGGTCTGGACGGTAACTGGAACATTGCAGCTTATCTGGCACAGCCCGATAATGCTCCTACCGCTGTTGTACCGCTCATCGATACCCATATCTACAATAACAATGGCAATGTAACCCTCGTAGCCGGTGCTCCGAACCAGGGTGCTGCAAGCCCAGCTCTCGAAAGCTCACGTGCTTTCACTGGCTTCAACATCTACAGGATGGGTCCCGACGAAATGGATTACACATTGATTGACTTTGTGCGTTGGGAAGAAGGTGTAAATGACTACAGCTACATGGATGAAAATCCATATCCGGAAGCCGGTCTGCCTTATGACGTATGTTACAAGGTAACCGCTGTTTGGGAAAGCGACACAGATTACTGTGAGTCAGATGCAGCGATGGCACTGGTTGACGATTACATCTGTATTACTGTTACTTCAATCGATAACCCGCTTGAAGACGGTATGACAGCACTGTATCCGAACCCGGCAAGTGATCGCGTAAACGTTGCTTCCTCAAGTGATATCACACGTATTACCATCGTCAACTATGTTGGCCAGATCGTATACGATGCTGAGATCACCGCTGAACGCAGCCTTACCATCAACACTGCCTCCTACGAAGCAGGAGTCTACATTGTTAAGATTGAAACTGAAAACGGAATGGTTACCAAACGCCTGGCTATTACCAAATAGTTAAGCGGTAACATTACCGACTCCAAATAAAAAGGAGCAGCCATTTGGCTGCTCCTTTTTTTATGATAATAAACATGTTTAATGGATTTTTAGATTAAGTCCGGAGACTTAAACCAGTTGTATAAAATAACCTAACAGGATGCTTATTTTTGCATCCAAATGAAAACAGGTGATCTCGATAAATAATTTAGCGAAAGAATTCGGCAGTGAGATGATCTTTCAGAATGTCTCCTTCACCATCAACCCACGGGACAGAATGGGCCTGGCCGGGAAGAATGGTGCAGGAAAAAGTACATTGATGAAGATCATTAAAGGCATAGAGAAAGCAAGCGCCGGAGAAGTGATCATCCCGGAGGATATACAGGTGGGCTATCTGCCGCAGGATAAGGAAATCATCAGCAACCGATCGGTGATTGAGGAACTGATGTCCGTATTCCGGTTTATCGATGATATCAATCGCAGATTGCATGAAATAGAAAAGCAGCTGATACAGCGTAGTGATTATGAAAGTAAAGCCTATACAGAACTGATCATAGAACAGGAACACCTGCACCATCGCCTTGTGCTGGCGGAACCTGAAAAGCAGAAAGGAAATGCTGAAAGGGTTTTGACAGGTTTAGGGTTTAAAAGGTCCGACCTGTCGAGACCCCTGGAGGAGTTCAGCTTTGGCTGGAAAATGCGGGTTGAACTGGCCAAATTGCTTCTCTTAAAACCGGCATTGCTTCTGCTGGATGAACCTACCAACCACCTGGATATCGATTCCATTGAATGGCTGGAGGATTATCTGATGAATTACCAGGGTGCGGTTGTTCTTGTTTCTCATGACCGCTCGATGCTGGATAATCTGACCAACAGAACGCTAGAGATCAACAATGCAAGGGTGTATGATTATAAAGTTCCTTATTCTCAATATATTGAATTGCGTGATGAGCGGCAAAAGCAACTGCAGGCCGCCATCAGTAACCAACAGCGTGAGATAAGACAGATCGAGCGATTTATCGAGCGTTTCAGGTATAAAAATACCAAAGCACGCCAGGTGCAGTCCCGGATCAAACACCTCGAGAAAATGGACGTCATCAGTGAGGATGACCTGGATCAGTCAGCTATTCATTTTACCTTTCCACCCGCACCGCATAGCGGTAAAGTAACCGTAGAAGGGAAAAAATTAGCTAAGGATTACGATGGAAATAATGTACTGAAGGATATTGATATCCATGTGCTCAAGGGGGAAAAGATCGCCTTTGTGGGGCGGAATGGAGAAGGGAAGACCACCCTGGCAAAAATTATAGCAGGTCAGCTTGATCATGAAGGGGCCTTAAAGCTGGGACACCAGGTGGTCACCGGTTATTTTTCTCAGGACCAGTGGGATATGCTCGATCCGGACAAGACCGTCTTCGAAACGCTGGATGATATCGCGATAGGAGATATTCGCAAGCGGTTGAAAACCATACTGGGAGCCTTTCTTTTCCAGGGAGAGGATATTGATAAAAAGGTCAGTGTCTTATCCGGAGGAGAAAAGTCGAGGCTTGCGCTGGCCAAATTACTTTTGGTGCCAAGCAACCTGCTGATCCTCGACGAACCAACGAATCACCTGGATATGCTTTCCAAGGATATCCTGAAGAATGCCCTGCTTCAATACGATGGTACCCTGATCCTTGTCTCTCATGATCGCGATTTCCTGCAGGGCCTGACAGACCGCTTATACGAATTCAGGGACAGGAAGATCAGGGAATTCAGGGGTGATATCACAGAGTTTCTTGAAAAGAGAAGGATCAAACGCCTGCGTGAACTGGAAGTTGCACAGAGGGAAGCAACTACACCCAAAGAGGAGGAGTCCAAAAACAAGCAGCGGTGGCAGCAAAAGAAGGACAACGAACGCATCCTGCGTAAACTCCGTTCCCGGGTGGAAAAAGTTGAATCGGACATTGGGAAGTTGGAGTCGGAAATTGCCGCAATCAATACAAAACTGGCTGATCCTTCAAATCACCAGGAAGAGATTAAAAACGGGAATCTGTATAAAGAACATGACGAGCTGTCCGGGCAGCTTGAAGAAAAGCTGGCAGAGTGGGAGGATGTCCATCTTCAGATAGAAAAGGTGGAATCGGAGAACTGAGGCTTTTTCTTTAATCCCGGATCTTCATTTCAACTTCAGGCATCAGTTCATCCCTGACCCAGGAAAAAGAGGGTTCATAAGTGATAACATTCTGGTAGGATTGCAGGGCAAGGTCATAATTTCCTAAATCAATATGGCACTTTGCGATCAATACCTGCAGGTTCAGATAGATCCAGCTGTATTTCCTTTGCGCTTCATCACCTTGAAATAATGACAAGGCCCTTTCATAATTTTCCAGTGCTTTTTTCGAAGAACCACCAAAATAGGCCGGCCTGTACATAAAGGAATTCCCTTTTTCAATCCATCCCATCACCTCCGAACTGTCCGTCTCGATCGCTTTATCCATGCTGTTCAAGGCTTCCTGCCCCAGGAACGGAGCCATGATCCGGTTCAGGCTTATTCGGTATCCAACGGATGCGGCATGCATGGCAAAAGCCCATGCAGGGACTGTTTTATTTTCCTCCATGACTTCATCCAGATATCCCTCCATTTTCTCAAGATATACTTCTGCGGTTTCTTCCTGGTCCATTCCCAGATGGTATCCAACATAACCGTACAGACTATAAATGATTTGTTTCAGAAGGTATGGATCCTGATCGCTTTGATAACTTGATTCCATATTCGCGATAATTTCCTTCCAGCCGCTGATATCTCCGCTTACATAATGTGAATACAGTTGCTCAGTATACTCCGGATAATTCTTGTCAGGACCTTTTAAAGAAGTTAGGATGACCCACAATTGCAGTGCAAATAATAGGACAAAACCGTAAATAAAATACCTACCTGATAATCCTTCCCTTCCAGACATACCGATTCTTTATTTTGTTGATAAACGCTTGTATAACAATAAAAACAAGTGAAAGTTCTTGTAGAGGGATCAGCAGCATGTTATTGACCACATTTTGTCTGCTGATAATGGAAACCAGCAAGCGCATGAGAATGACAGCGGCGAAGTAAACCACCAACAGATCGAAACGACTTGCCATTACAAAAGGTAACCACCCCAGGGATGTTAGTAAAACGAACAGCGTAGTCATGAAGTAACTCTTCCCAAAAAAAGCGACTACATTCTTGGAAAAACCATGAACCGCTTCCCGGAATCCGCCGTACATCCGGCATTTCAGCTGATGGTTACCCGGCAGGGTAGCTACCCTCAATCTCTTTGATTTCATTAGGCGCATGATCTCTATATCTTCCACCCGCTCATTTTTAACCTGCTGGTGGAATAGATTTTCCCTGTAAAGGGAGGCCGGGAATAACATGAATTGTCCATTCGCTGCAGAAAATGATTTCCAGTGGCTTAAACGGATCAGCATCAGGGGCAGCAGGGAAAGCAGGATCCAGTTCATCAGCGGAACCGTAATCCATTCACCAAATGAGTACATTTTCTGCACTGGAAAAATGGAGAGTAAGGATAATCTTTCTTTTTTCAGGTAATGCAGGGAGGAGGTGATAATGTCCGGACCTGTTTCAAGATCAGCATCCATAAAAAGCAGGTAATCCCCACCGGCTGCTTTCGCAAGTTGGTCACAAGCATGGTTTTTACCCAACCAACCGTTCGGCAGTGGGATACCTTCCAGGTATTGCACCCGGTGGTCTCTTTCCATAAAATCCTGAACAATATCACGTGTACGGTCGGTGGATTCATCATCATAAACGATGATCTCAAGATTTTGATGGGATTGTTTCAGCAAGGAGTCCAACAGGGTGGGTAGGGATTCTTCTTCATTTCTGGCTGGAATCAGTACCGAAACCCGGGCGTTATCCTCCAGAGTAGTTTTCGTTAACCTGTTCCCGGCTGTCAGGTTGAGCGCGGCAATCAACAGCCGGAGAATGGAAAAACCAAGTATGAACCATATCAGGAAGATCATACCGCTTCGATTTGATTTTTCATTCCCTGCTGATAAAGTGCATTGTAAGCATCCTCAATATCCTGAAGGCTCCCACCTTTTTCCAGGGAGTATTCACCGATATAGAAAGTAAGTGCCGGCTTTTTATGTTTCAGGTAATCGACCAGACCCGCATAAAGGAAAACCTGGATATCCTGTGACGAAAAACCTTTCAGCACGTGTTCAATGCCCCGCTGAAATTTAATGGGACTGTCATATATGGACTGGAATTTCCCCTGGGGATAATAAACCACCAGATTCTGATTGTCTTTCATCAGCTCCTTCAGGAATTCCAGTGATCGTAACATTTCATGCGCACCCCGTGAAAGGGAGAATGCCCCTATTTTATTCAGAAACATCCTTTTTTTCAGTTCGCGTTCCAGCATCATGACATTAAATCGCCTGTGCAGGAGTTTCATATTCAGATAGTGTGCAAAAAAACCATCCCACCAGGAAAAGTGGTTTCCGATCATCAAAACAGGCTTTCCTGTGTCATTGAACTCACCCTGGATGTTTACCTTACTGAAATGCCAGTGAATGCTGAAAATGGTGTACTTGCTGAAAAACCAGGACAGAAAGGGATTGTATCGGGGTTTGATCATTTTGTCGGGTTGGTTTTGGTCTTGTAGAGTTGCCACCAGGGTGTCCATGGTGCTTCGTGATGTTCATAGTGGTACCCGAAAAAATAGCAACTTACCATGGCCCAAAAATGATTTTTCTTTTGTGTCCTGGCTTTGTGCGGTTCCATTTTGTCTTCATGCGGCTGGCGGTGAGGCAGGTAGGTGCCAAAATAAAATAGTTGTAAGGTGCTGAGAACGGCCGGTAAGATCCAAAATACCCATAGGCTCGCCGTGTTAAACCAAATATTTAGAAGATTGTAGAATATGGCCATGATAATGAATTGCGCGATGGTGAGATACCTGTACATGAAGGTTGCCCACCAGATCCAGAAATTCTGGCCACATGCCTGCATATAACATCAATGAAAAGAATCCGATTCCTTTATTCAGCCACGGGATTCCGGAAACAGTCCGGTGCATGGCATCATGGGCGGTGATAAAAAGTCCGGTGAAAAGGTAGGTCTGGATCAAAATGTGTACATACATCATCGGTGATGCGGGATTGACCGCAACATAGCTAAGTATGTAAAAGAGATGCCCGGCCCAAACCAGGATTATCGTTATAGCAAAAAATAGTCCCATATTAGTAGATGTTGATCATAACCAAAATGCAAAAGAATAAAAATTGAATGAGAAGAAGGTAAGGAGCAAGCTTATTTTTAAATGTAATACCGCTTACCCTGACAATAATAAAGAAAAGCATCGAAATAACAAACCAGGCAATATAATTCCTGATCGGCGGACTGACCGCTTCCCATTTCCATAAACCGTAAGTTATGGCAAAAGGCTCAAGCACAATATCGTATGCCACCATCATGGCAGAGCCAATAAATATTTTAATCCACCCATATAATTTCCATTTTGCCATCAGGTTCCAGATCATATAGATCAAAATGGCCCAATTCAATCCGATCAGTAACGGGGTGTCAAAAAGTTTCCAACCCAGAACATCTGAGTAGCTATAGTCTCCGAATATCAGTCCGGTATTCACGCCAAGTGCTTCAAAAAAGAATCCCCCGGTAAAAACGATGGAAAATATCAACAGATGAATGGGTTTTCCCTGCTTGTGGTAAATGATAAGCAGCATACTGCTCATGATAATGATCAGCGGGGTCATGGGGGTAAAGAATTCCCGGGAATTCTCCCAGCTAAGACCCAGGATGCCTACGGTATAGATAATGATGAGAAAACCTATGATATAGGAAAGCTTAATGGAGTTTCTCATGTTACTTTTTTAAATCGGTAAAATGATCCGACACTGCCTCCCCCGGGATGAACCGACCCCCCTACAAAATAAAGACCTTTCATGTTTCGTAAATAATTGGGATGCCTGCGAAAGGCGGAGCCCACGCTGTTGGAATTCAACCCGTAAAGCGCTCCACGGTAAGAACCAGTATTCTTTTCAATGGTTTCCGGTGTAGCGCAGTGTTCAAACAGCAAATGTTTTTCAACGTCAATTTCCAACATGTCATGAATCTTGTCAATGATGTTCTTTCGAACTGCTGTGGTGAGCTCGTCCCAATCCTGGCCGTTGTTGCGCGGCGCATTGATCATAACAAACCAGTTTTCATGTCCGGGAGGGGCATCAGTCGGTACCTCTTTTGAACTGATAAAGATATATACCGTAGGGTCATCACTTAGGGTATTCTTATCGAACAGACAGTCAAATTCATGTTTGTAATCCTTTGAAAACAAAATATTATGCAGCTTCAACTTGTCGGTTTGTATTTTCATTCCCCAATAAAAGATGAGGGCGGAGGAGGAAAGCTGCGCATCATGTTGCGGTCCATGGGCTGAGGGTTTACCCAGCAGCTTTGGAATGGAATATACATCGGCATCAGAGATGACATAGTCAAAATCATAGCTTGCCCGGTCACTTGTAAAGCCACTTACTCTTCCTTGATGAGTATTGATCGATTTAATCTCTTCTCTAAAGTGAAAGGTAACGCCCGCTTCCTGTGCCATTTCGACAAGTACACCTATGATGCTGTACATTCCTTTCCTGGGGAAAAAGGCGCCGATATTATGTTCAAGGTGCGGAATGACTTTCAGTGTGGCCGGTGCCCTGTATGGGTCGGAACCATTATAGGTAGCGAAACGGTCAAAAAGCTGTATTACCCTCGCGTCTTTGAACGCACGCCGGTTCTCTTCATGAAGGCTGCGAAAGGGATGTAGTTTCCAGGCCAGCAGGATAGACTTAAGCGTTCCGAAATTGAGAAAGCTTTTCAGGTTTTTGATGTCATTGAAAATAAAAACATCCTTTGTGAGATGATAGACCTCTTCACTTTGCCTCAGGTAAGTCTTCACTTTTTCAGAAGATACATTTGTTTTTTCTTCTATTTCCCGGCCAAAACTGTCAATATCCCGAAATGCGTCTATGAAAAGGCCGTCGGGGTAAAAATATCGGCAGACCGTATCCAGTTCAACATATTCAAACGGTTTTTTAGTATCCGACCTGTCCAGCGCGAGTATTTCTTCCAGCAGGGAAGGAAGTGTAAAAAGCGAAGGGCCTGTATCAAATCTGAAGCCATCCTGTTCAATTTGAGACAACTTGCCACCCGGAATAGCTGATTTTTCAAAGACTTCTACATGATAGCCTTTTGTGGCCAGACGGACTGCTGCAGCGAGCCCTCCAATGCCGGAACCAATTATACCTATCTTTGGCATCTCAATCCTCTGTTTAATACAGATTTCAATATAAATAAAATTGACCAGCAAGAATATAAAAGCTGGCAATTGTCAACAAAACAATTTTAATCGTTAGTTGTTGTTTTGGCAATGAATAAAAAGAAAGCCCTTATCATCGGTACCGGTCTCGGTGGCCTCGCCACAGCCCTAAGGCTCTCCAAAAGGGGATTTGATGTGGAAATGGTCGAAAAAAACAATCAGCCGGGCGGCAGGTTAAATAAACTGGAGAAAGACGGTTTTGTTTTTGACCTGGGGCCGACTTTTTTCAGTATGAGTTACGAATTTGATGAATTCGTGAAGTATTGCAACATTGAGATGCCTTTCGAATTCGTTGAATTAGATCCTTTGTATGCTGTCAACTTTCTGGGGGAGGATAAAAATTACCTCATTTATAAAGACCTGAATAAACTTGCCCTTGAATTCAAGGATATTGAACCTGACTTTGAGAGGAAAATGAAAAAATACCTTTCTTCAGCGGGGCAGATTTTCCATGATACGGAAAACAAGATCATTAAGCGAAATTTTAACAGCCTTGCCGATTTTCTTTTCCAGATGTCGAAGGTGCCCTGGAAACATGCGCCTAAAATGATCCGGTCTATGTGGAGTGAGATGAACAGGCATTTCGACAGTCAGGAAGTAAAAGTGATCTTCTCCCTTGTTGCGTTCTTCCTGGGGTCAACACCTTTTGACACGCCAGCGGTATACAGCCTGCTTTCCTACACTGAAATGATGCACGACGGATACTATAATGTCAAAGGAGGAATGTATAAAATCGTGGAAGGCTTGCTGGGAGAAATGGAAAAGGAAAATATCCGTATCCATTACAATACGGAAATTGTGGAATACAGCAGGAAGAATGGAAGGATAGTTGGTTTCAGCGATAGCCAGGGTAAGGTCTGGGATGCTGATGTTTTTGTGGTCAATGCCGATGCCGCCGGTTTCAGAAATAAGATCTTTCAGCGAAAGCATTTTTCGACAGAAAAACTGGACAAAATGAAATGGACGCTGGCACCTTTTACAATGTACCTGGGTGTCAAAGGGCAGATTGATGCATTGCATCACCACAATTATTTCCTGAGGAAGAATTTCAGGGAGTATGCCAATAAGATCTTTAAAAATCAGATCTCCCTGGACAAACCTTATTACTATGTTAATCTGAATTCGAAATTAAATAAGGAAACTGCCCCGGAAGGTCATGAAAGTATTTTTGTGCTCTGTCCTGTGCCTGATCTGCGATTTAAGCCAGACTGGACCGATAAGGAAAAAATTGCCGATAATATCATGACCGATCTTTCCGAGCGGCTCCATTTTGATATCAAAAAGAATCTCGTAAGCCAGACCGTTTATGATCCGGTAGACTGGCAAAACGAGTTCAATCTTTACCGTGGAAGCGGCCTTGGGCTGGCCCATGACCTGAATCAGATTGGCGGATTCAGACCGAAAAATTATGACGAAGAGTTTGACAATGTCTTTTATGTCGGGGCCTCCACCTTGCCGGGTACAGGTCTTCCCATGACGATCATCAGCTCAAAATTGGTAACCGAAAGAATTCTAGATAAATATGGATCTTTATCTGCGTAATGCACTTGAAATAAGCAAGATTACTACAAAAAATTACAGCACCTCCTTTTCCCTGGGGATCCGGCTGTTGTCACCTGAATTGCGGCAGGCAATTTATGGGATCTATGGATTTGTAAGATTCGCGGACGAGATCGTGGATACGTTTTACGATCATGACCGTGAAAAAATGATGGCTGCCTTCAGGAAAGAGACCTTTCAAGCCATTGACGAGGGTATCAGCAGTAATCCTATCCTCCACAGTTATCAATATGTTGTCAATACCTACAATATTCCGCATGACCTGATCGATGCCTTTCTCAAAAGCATGGAGATGGACTTAAATTATACCACTTACGCCAGCGATGGTTTCAAAACGTATATTTATGGTTCCGCCGAAGTAGTGGGATTGATGTGCCTGAAGGTGTTTTACAAGGATGAAGACGAAAAATATGAAACGTTAAAATATCCCGCGAGGAAATTGGGCGAGGCTTTCCAGAAAGTAAATTTCCTGAGGGATTTAAAGGATGATATGATTGATCGCGGCCGTTTTTACTTCCCGCAGACCGATTTCTATCATTTTGATAATGAATCCAAAAGAAAAATAGAAGAAGATATTCAGCATGATTTTGATGAGGCATTCAAAGGTATCAGGAAGCTTAAGCCGGCAGCGAGGATAGGGGTTTATCTGGCCTACCGGTATTATACCAAACTCTTTGAAAAACTGAAAAAGACCGATGCCTCTGAATTGGTTTTGAAAAGACACAGGATATCCAATGCTAAAAAAGTGTATATACTCCTGAGCAGTACCATTCGTCAGGCGGCCGGTATTTACTAATACATGAGCGACCCTAAACTTACCTACCTGTTTCTCATGCTGGGGACCCTTTTGATCCCTTTCGTGCTAAGTTTTGATAGAAAAGTCCATTTTTACAAACGATGGCGCCATTTGTTACCGGCCATTCTTATTCCAGCGTTTTTATTCATTATCTGGGATATTATTTTCACAGCTTACGGAATATGGCATTTCAGTCCCGTTTACACGATAGGGACAGATATCTTCTTTCTTCCCATAGAGGAGTGGATGTTTTTTCTTTTTGTGCCTTATGCCTGCGTATTTGTCTATGATGTCGTAAAATATTACGTTCCGGGCCTGAACCGGCCATCGGCTGGCAAATGGATTACCGTATTCTTTTCTGGTTTTGCTGTTATCATGCTTATCAGTAACATCGATAAGACTTATACTGTGGTAGTGATGTTGGTTTTATTCCTTACCCTGATGGTTCAGTTCCCTGGGCAGCGTATCAACAAATATATGTTCAGGTTTTATGTAGCCTACCTGGTTTGTCTTGTTCCATTCGCCCTGGTGAATGGTGTGCTGACGGCACTGCCGGTAGTGATATACAATGACATGGAAAATATAGGTATACGTCTCTATACCATCCCTTTTGAGGACATGTTTTACTTTATGAGCCTTTTCCTGATGAATATTTTCCTGTACGAATATTTTATCAGCCGTTCCACGGGTAAGTTCAGCCCTGTCGTTGGGAACAGTTAGAGAAGGAGGTAGTTGAAAGCTTATTTTTTCCTGTCGATGATTTTATGTGCCAGCTGGCTCAAACCCTGTTTGTTTTTTTCATCCACATTGACCGCCTGCAAATGATTCATGCCATCCGAATAATAAGAATGAATGATTTTTTTCACTACCTCTTCTATTCCCAGATCATTGAAGATGTGGGTTACACGACGGATCTTTTCCGCATCGTCAATTTCGGTGGTATTATATAACCTGGTTAACTCGGCATGCTGTTCCGGATTGGCCAGTTCCAGGGCCTTGAGGTACAGGTAGGTTTTCTTATTCGTCAGGATATCCCCGCCGGTTTTCTTGCCGAAAACATTTTCGTCCCCGAACGTGTCGAGCAGATCATCCCTGATTTGAAATCCAAGGCCGATACTCACACCAAAATCATACAATCGCTGTGCATCTTCAAGGGAGGCTCCACCAATTTGCGCCCCGATCCTGAGACTAGCACCAAAAAGGACCGCCGTTTTCAACCGGATCATTTCAATATAGTCGTTGACGGTAACATGGTTATCTCTTTCAAAATTCAGGTCATACTGCTGTCCTTCACAAACTTCGATGGCAGTTTGGTTAAAGACACACAAAATATCATGGATAATCTCCTTATCGACCCTTTGGGCGTATTGATAGGCCAGTGCAAACAGTGTGTCTCCTGAAAGAATGGCAATGTTGTGATTCCACTTTTTATAGACCGATTTCTTCCCTCTCCTGATGGGCGCGTTATCCATGATATCGTCGTGGATGAGGGTGAAATTGTGAAAATACTCTATGGCGATGGCTTGATTCATTGCCTCACTGGCATCCCTGCCGAACATTTCACAAGCCATCAGGCATAAAAGCGGGCGAAGGCGTTTACCACCGATTTCCAGGGTATAGACGATGGGTTCGTAGAGTTCCTTAGGTTTTCGCCTGATCTCCTGCCTGTTGATTTCCTCTTCAAATAACGATCTTAACTCGTCGTAACTCCTCATAAATAAAAAAGTATGATTGGCTAATCTATCAGATCCAGCAGATATTCACCATATCCGCTTTTTAACAAGGGCTGTGCCAGTTTTTCCAATTGTGTGGCATCGATAAAACCCTTGAGAAAAGCAATTTCCTCGATGCAACCGATCTTAAGACCCTGTCGGCTCTCAATCACTTCCACGAATTGCGAAGCCTGAATAAGGGAATGGAAGGTGCCGGTATCCAGCCATGCGGTTCCCCGGCTAAGAACGCCTACTTTCAATTTTCCCTGTTCCAGGTAATATTTGTTTACATCCGTGATCTCATATTCGCCCCTCGCGCTGGGCTTGAGGTTTTTGGCAACTTCTACGACACTGTTGTCATAGAAATACAAACCGGGCACCGCATAATTTGATTTGGGATGCTGGGGTTTCTCTTCAATGGTAATTGCTTTTAGATTCTCATCAAACTCAACAACGCCATATCTTTCCGGGTCCTTGACATGGTAAGCAAAAACCACCCCGCCATCGGGATTGTTGCTTTCGGCCAGCAGCTGATGCAAGCCGCGTCCGTAAAAAATATTATCACCCAGTATCAGCGATACTTTATCCTTTCCAATAAATTCCTCCCCGATAACAAAAGCCTGCGCAAGACCGTTGGGTACTTCCTGTACTTTATAACTGAAACGACAGCCAATTTGTGATCCATCACCCAGCAGCCGCTCAAAATTCGGCAGGTCCTCCGGGGTTGAAATGATGAGTACATCACGAATACCCGCCATCATTAAAATGGAAAGCGGATAATAGATCATGGGTTTATCATAAATGGGCATAAGCTGCTTGCTGACGGCAATGGTCAGCGGGTGAAGTCTTGTGCCGGCACCGCCGGCAAGTATGATGCCTTTCATATTTTTTTGTATTTATCAGGGGTCACCTCCCTGGGATCTAATTCTTCAATAACCAATTTGTCCAGTTCAATATCTTCTTCTTCATCAAACACCACGAGGAAAGGCTCATTGAATGATTTTGTGAGTGCCCGCTTATCGAGGGTCAACAGGAGGGAGGGGAGCACGAAAAGATTTGAGAATAAGGCCACCACCAGGGTAAAGGAGACCAGGTATCCCAGTGCCTCTGTTCCTCCGAATGATGACAGGGTAAATATATAGAAACCAAAGAACAACACAATGGCAGAATAGATCATGCTGTAGGCCGTCTCCTTGAGTGCACCCAGGACCGAGATCCTGATTTTGTAATCATGGTGCTGTAATTGTAGCCTGTATCGTGATAAAAAATGTATGGTATTATCAACACTAATACCCAACGCAATACTGAAAATCAGAATGGTGGACGGTTTGATGCTGATGTCAAACAATCCCATCATACCGGCGGTCATGATCTGCGGGATAAGGTTAGGTATGAGCGAAATGATGATCATCCTTGCAGATGAGAAAATGAGGGCCATCAGAAAAGTGATGATCACAACAGCCAGTGCCAGGCTCATAAACAGGTTCCTGACCAGGTAATTGGTGCCTTTCAGAAAGACAACGCTGGTACCGGTCGTATGCACCTCAAATTTATCCGGCGGGAAGATACTGTCGATCTTAGGCTCCAGGTCATTCAATATCCTGTCGATATCGTTGGTACCGATATTTGCCATCTGTATGGATATCCTGGTTGTACTCAGTGTAGAGTCTACAAAAGAATCCAGGATGGTTTTTCGCTTCTCTTTTTTACCTCCAAGTTCAGGGACATATGAGATAATGAAATTACGTTCCTGGCTGCTGGGAATTTCATACATCGAAGGATTTCCACGGTAAAAGGCCTGCTTGGCTGCCTTGACGACCTCCTCCACAGAGACGGGTTTGGAAAATTCCGGATAGGTGGCCAGTGTATCCTGTAAACGGTCTAATTTGCGCATTGTGGATAAACTCAGGATACCCTTTGGTTTGTTGGTGTTGATGGTGATCTCCAGTGGCATCACACCTTTGAAATTCCGCTCCAGGAAGATCATGTCCTTGTAGAGCTTGTCCTTTTTTGAGATGTCATCCACGACATTGCCCGTGGTTTTCAGCAAGGTGATACCCACAATCCCGCCTGATACAAAAAAGATCGTCAGTCCGTAAATTACTGCACGGCGCTCCATGACGATAAGTGTCACCCAGTTTACGATCCTGCTGACCAGGCCTTTTTCGAGGTGTTTCATGTGTTTGACCTTCGGCACCGGAAAGAAACTGAACAGGATTGGCAGGATAAACAGCGACAACAGGTAAGTGACCAGAATGTTGATCGATGCAATAATTCCGAATTCGATCAGCAATTCATTGCTGGTGATGATAAAGGCAGCGAACCCGGCCGCAGTCGTGCTGTTTGTAAGCAGGTTGGCGTTTCCGATACGGGAGATCATCCGCGAAAGCGCCTTGATCTTGTTGCCGTGCTCCCGGTATTCACTGAGGTATTTGTTCAGCAGGAATATGGAATTCTCTACCCCGATGACAATGAGCAGGGGTGGCAGGATTCCTGTCAGGATGGTGATCTTGTATCCAAAAAGGGAAAGTGTACCCAGGACCCAGATCACGGCAATGATCACAACGATCATGGCAAAAAGTACTGCCCTTGCCGTTCGGAAAAGTATAAAAAGCAATATCGATGCGATGATGAGGGACAGGAAGACGAAGAATAAAAGTTCGTCCTGTATTTTCTTGGAAGTCACCGTTCTGATATAGGGCAATCCGGAGTATTTGACATCAATATCATACGTCTCTCCATAAGCCGCGACTTGCTCCTTGATTTGCCTGACCAGTTTGATGCGGGCTTTGCTGTTCAGTATTTCTTTGGTGAGCGTGATCATCATGAGGCTGACATCAGTTTCCCTGTTAAACAGCCTTCCGTCATAAAGCTTCAGGTCATAGATCACCTTCCTGATCGAGTCTACTTGCTCCTGGGTTTTCGGTTTTTCCGGAACGATATTG
>JARRQC010000077.1:0-11668 GCA_037382165.1 bacterium
TATCAGCTTTTGTAAACCCACCCTGCAGGCACGCGAAGAAACCATCAAGGAAATAATTGCCAAAACCGGCGCCACGGAGATACATCCCTACAACAATTATGATATCATTGCAGCCCAGGCCACTGCCGCGATGGAACTGATTGAAGAAACGGGAGAGCCTGACCTGCTCATCTGCCCGGTTGGTGGAGGTGGACTGCTCAGCGGAACTGCACTGGCGGTTGAATATTTTTCAGAAAAAACAAGGGTCATTGCTGCAGAACCGCTCGGAGCGGATGATGCATACAGGTCCTTCAGGCAGGGAAAGATCGTACCCAGTATCGATCCCGTCACCATTGCGGATGGTTTGCTTACTTCGCTCGGAGAAAGGAATTTTCCGATCATTATGGAATACGTCAGCGATATTGTGACCGTCACCGAGGAAAATATCATCAAAGCTCAACGAATGATCCTTGAAAGAATGAAGATCGTTGTAGAACCTTCCGCCGCCGTCACCCTGGCTGCGATTCTCGAAAAAAAGATAGATGTGGCGGGAAAAAGGATCGGTCTCATACTTTCCGGAGGCAACGTGGATCTCGGGAAGATGTCTTTTGGTATTACAAAGGCAGAAAGCCGATGAACACCGGAACGCTATATCTGATACCCTCTTCCCTGGGTGGTACAGTCAATGCCGACAGCTTGTTTCCTGAATATAATCTGCAAGTAATAAGGGAGTTAAATGAGTTTATTGTGGAAAATGTCCGCACGGCAAGACGTTTTATTTCAGCATTGGGTCATCCCCTTCCGATAGATCAACTCACTTTTCGGGAATTAGGGAAACATACGCCGGAAGAAGTGTTCGCTTCGATAATCGCCCCCTTGCTGGAAGGAAAGGATATGGGACTGTTGTCAGAGGCTGGTACCCCCTGCATTGCGGATCCCGGATCGGCAATTGTAAGAATCGCCCATGAAAAAGGTATCAGGATTATTCCTTTGATCGGCCCCAACTCCATACTGCTGGCGCTCATGGGATCCGGCTTCAATGGCCAGCACTTTACTTTTCATGGTTATCTGCCGGTGGAAAAACCGGATTTAATACACAGGATCAGGAAGATCGAATCGAATGCTGAAAGGTGGGACCAGACGCAAATTTTCATCGAAACCCCCTATCGTAACCGTAAGCTCTTCGAATATTTAGTGAAAACCTGCAAGGGACAGACCCTTTTATGCATAGCTATTGACCTCACGCTGCCCACACAATCCATAAGAACGATGACAATCAGTGAATGGTCGAAAGCATCACCGGATCTCCATAAGAAACCGGCCGTTTTCCTGCTTTACAGGTAAACTTATCAGGCTATTCCCGGCATAAAATAAAGGATTGCTAAAGATCCGGCTTCAATACCGGTTTGCCGCACGCTAATTAGTGATGGTGCCCGCCATCGCCGTGTACATGACCGTGAGAGACTTCCTCTTCGGTGGCATCACGCACCTCCAGAATGGTTCCCGAAAAATAAAGGTCCTGACCGGCAAGGGGGTGGTTAAAATCCATCAGCACCGTTTTTTCTCTGATGTCCATCACGATCCCGTTGATCGGGTTGCCATCTCCATCCTGCATGGCTACCGTATTTCCAAGGCTTAAAATATCTTCATCGATTTTACCGTCGATCTCAAAAATGCTTTTGTCTACCTCAATAATGGCTTCTCCTGAGCTCTGACCATAGGCTTCATCAGAAGTAAGGTGGAATCCAAATTCATCGCCAGGAACCAAACCTTTGAGGTTATCTTCAAAAGCAGGTAAAAGTGTCCCTGCGCCAAAGAGGTGAACAAATGGCCTTTTCTTTTCAACTTTTTGGATTAATTCTCCGCTCTCGTCCTGTTGGCGCAACTCATAGGTTAACGTCACAACTTTGTCTTTTCCTACTTTCATCTTCAAATTTTACGCTGAGTTTACAATGAGCGGCAAAAGTACATAAAACGAAAACAAATGACCAGTGCAATTCATATTAATCCTGATATTGACGGTTTTCATACTGAACATACGGACATTTTTTCAGTATTATTGCAGTGGTTTATGTTCGTGTTGTATCAAGATTAGATTGGAAACTCCCGTATTAGAAATCAGAAACCTTACCAAGTCCTACGGCCACATAAAGGCACTGGATGATTTTTCCCTTTCTGTGGGCAAAGGTGAGATTTGTGGTATTTTGGGTCCGAATGGCAGCGGTAAGACAACTACTTTGGGAATACTGCTGGACATCCTGAAACCCGATTCAGGTTCATTTTATTGGTTTGGAAAAGTTCCTGATGACAAGCAGAGAAGGAGAATTGGGGCACTTCTTGAATCACCGGTGTTTTATCCGCACCTGTCAGCCGTCAGAAACCTGAAAATTATTGCTGATATCAAAAAGATACCCTATGATGAGATTGACCAGGTCATCCATACGGTTGGGCTGCTGGAAAGAAAACATTCGCGGTTCAGCACGTATTCGATGGGTATGCGTCAACGGCTTGCCATTGGTGCTGCCTTGCTGGGTAAACCTGAAGTGCTTATCCTGGATGAGCCCACCAACGGTTTGGACCCAAAGGGTATAGCCGAGATCAGGAAACTTATTATGGAAATTGGCAAAGAAGGCGTTACGATATTGCTGGCCAGTCATCTGCTCGACGAGGTCCAGAAGGTTTGTTCTCATGTTGTGATACTTGAGAAAGGCAAAAAAATAAGTGATGGAAGGGTTCATGAAGTGCTCAGTGAAAAACCTGCCTTTGAAATGGCTTCCGATGACCATTCCCTTTTGAAAAGGGTACTTGAAGATAGTGGAAAATTTGCCGAGGTGACGTTTGAAGATGAACAGGTGGTGGCTGTGATGAAAGAAAGAATGTCGGCCTCAGAGGTGAACAGGTTCCTTACTGAAGAAGGGATATACCTGAGTCATCTGACCCTTCGAAAACAATCACTGGAAAAGTATTTTCTTGAACTTTTAAAATAGAATGTACAGGCTACTAAAGATAGATTTCAGAAAATACATGTACAGTAAGCCATTCTGGGTGCTGTTGTCAGTATATATTTTACTGAATGTGATCGCATTCTTTAGCATTGAATCGCTTTTGAACAATATGGTTGTCAATGCAGAGAAGAATTCACCGATGCCGGTCACCATCCCCGGATTTTCCCTCTACAATTTTCCATTGATATGGCATAACCTAACCTACCTTGGTGGTTTCTTCAAGATCTGGCTGGCACTGATTATCATTATCTCCATTACGAATGAGTTATCCAGCAAAACCATCCGGTTGAATATCATGGCAGGCCTCAGCCGTACGGATTTCCTCTATTCCAAGTTGCTGTTTGTCGGATTGCTCAGTTTCCTCTCCGTCCTCGTCCTTTTCCTTTCGGGAGCCATACTCGGAATAATAAAATCCGAACAACTTACCTTTGGACTTTTTATTGAAAAAATCACATTCCTTCCAGCCTATTTCCTTGATTTTTGCGCTTTATTATTACCTGGTAGAGTGGATACTTTCCATTGCACTGCCTGATGAGATCGCAGATTACCTGCCCACAGAGAGTATGGGAAATCTCATCGATGCCCCCAATTCATCCCTAATGCAGATGTTCGGGGTTAATTTTAGTGAAGTGGTTAGTATCCCGGACGTAATAACCTCTCTCATCTATTGCTTACTAAGCATCCTCATCGTATATTTGATGATCAATCGCAGGGATATTTAATTCCCTGCCCAATGCCTTGCCATGTTTGTCAAACTTGTCAATATAGCCATTGCCCTGTTTATTTTGCTGGTTGTGCCATCGTGTAAAACCACCACCCCCACGGTTGATAAACAGGTTCCCATTGCGGGGGATGGAAGATACGATAGTGAATTTCCATCGAAAAGCATCAGCAGGGAACTGGAATTCATTTCCAGGACAGTTAAAAAGCTGGATTGCCTTGCGTTCTATATGTCTTATGTTTTCCCGCCGGATAATACGCTCGATGAAATGCCGCTGACAAAGGAAAATCTAAGGAAACAATCTGTAATGAATACCGTAACCAACGAGTCCGTAACAGGTACTGCCATTGTCATTTATTATGACGGAGGCATGGCCGGGCTGCTTACCTGTGCGCACGTTATTGATTTTCCTGATACCATTGTCACCCGCTATGATAATGGGGCAGGCCCCATCCAGGTGTTGTCGGTGAAAGTACGGCAGCAGAACTATATTAAGGATATGTCTGATGGTGAGAACGTTGAGGTCGTCGTTGTCGATGAAGATCATGACCTGGCCCTGCTGAAAAAAAGGCTGGGTGATATTTCCATGAGACCCCAGGTACTTAATTATCCCATTGGAAATACACGTGACCTGGAATGGGGGTCCATTGTTTACATCCTGGGGTATCCACAGGGACAACAGATGGTAACCCGGGCCATAGTAAGCAATCCGGGGGAAGTGTCGAAAGACCGGTTTTTAACCGACGCTGTATATAATAAAGGGATCAGCGGCAGTCCGGTATTCGCTATCAGGGATGGCGTTCCCAACCTGGAATGGGTAGGTGTTGCCACTTCCTCATCAGCGCAGCAGATCTATTATACAAAACCGGGAAAAAAGACACCCGATTTTATCAATCCCGAAGAGCCTTACACCGGTGACCTGTTTGTTGACCGGGTAAAAACCATCAATTACGGCATTACATTCAACACCACCATCGAATCTGTTCTAAAAATCATTCGGGATAATGAAAAATTGCTCGAACAAAAGGGTTGTTTAACCGAGCAATTCTTCAAATGATCATTGCGATAAGCTGGATTTCATGCTCTTTGAATCCCTTCATCCGTTCTCTGTCAGGATGCTTGCCTGTAGGCTTCAATTTGCTGTTTACGCTGAAGCAGGGTAGGGTGGGAGTAATGAAAAAAGACATACGCCGGATGGGGGGTGAGGTTGCTCAGATTTTTCACCGACAATTTTATCAATGCATCGATCAGGAATTTGCCAAGCCCGTGCTTTCCGGTGTATGCATCGGCTTCATATTCATATTTTCTGGATTGTATATTTGAGAAGATGCCGGTAACAAAAGAAATCGGTGAGAATAAAAGCCCAAAGGCAAGCAGCCCCATATAAAAACTGGGCTCCACCGCTCCGATGGAAAGGGATAATACCGGCTGCCCAACAGAAAAGTAAAGCAGAAGTAACATCAACCCGCTCTGGATCAAAGATGTGATCATTCCTTTCAACACATGACGGCGTTTGTAATGACCGATCTCATGTGCCAGCACAGCGACGATCTCTTCCTGGCTCAGGTCCTGCAACAAAGTATCATACAGCACAATACGTTTCCTGGGGCCAAAGCCGCTGAAATAGGCATTTGCACGGGTACTGCGTTTTGAACCGTCAATCACGTAAATATCTTTGATTTGAAAGTTGGCCTGGTTGCCAAATGCCTCCAGCGAATCCCTCAGTTCACCCTCCGGAAGGGGGGTAAGTTTGTTGAAGATCGGTACGATCAGGTGGGTATAGAACATGGCCATGAAGATCATGAAAATTCCCAGTCCTGTGAATACGATTGGCCAAAACCAGGCGCCCATGGATAACCATGCCCAGAGGACGAACATGAGTAAACCTCCACCGATAACAGCTCCCAGCAGCCATGACTTAAATTTGTCAGCCACAAAAGTCTTGTAAGTTGTTTTATTGAATCCAAACCGCTCCTCAATGACAAAGGTGCTGTATAGCTGGAACGGTAACGACAGGATGTCAAAAACAATACCCAGGGTGCCGAAAAAAAGCAGGGTCTGCCAATAGATATTGTCCGTCATTCCCCTTACCCACCTATCCAGGTAACCAAATCCTCCCAACAGGAGTATGGTTAATATCAATACCAGCGATAAAGTTCCGGTAAGAAAAGAAAAGCGTGTGGTTACCTTTTCATACTGCTGTGATTGACGGTACTTTTCCTTATCATAGATATTTTCCAGCTGAGCCGGGAGTTGCTCGCTCATGTTTTTATAGTTGAGCCAGTCCAGTAACTTTTCAAAAAAGTAATCGAAAAGGATGATGCCTACAATAATCCAGAAAATCGTATTTACCATGTTACCCGTTTCTGTTGAATCATCTTTTTGACTTTATCTCAAATCACCTCTCTTTCCAAGGAAGTTTCAAGGATAAACTTACCGCTTCGTGAGGGTAGGCAAATATAAGAAGCTTTGTTGGTTGGCGGGATAGATCAAATTCCCTGGTCGCCTCTTCGGCAGATAAAAGCAGAGAGTTGGTTAACAACAGATTTCAGGGATTCCTATCTTTATCGACCACAAAAAGTTGAAGGATCAATGAAACAGTTAGGAATGTATGTTCTATTGCTGCTGATGGCAGCCTTCGGGTTAAGTGCCAGTGCGCAGCTCACCCCTCTTAATGAAGCTGACTATCAGGACTCTGTATTTACTGAATTTGTCTATTTTGGTGATATTGATTTTATTTCCACTGCCAATTTCCAGCAGGATACATTTGCGGAGGATGCGCTCTTTCTGGGTTCAAGGTTTAATGGTGAAGCCAATTTCATCAAGACTTATTTCAAGGGTACGGCTGAATTCAATGATTGTCAATTTTTAACCGAAGCCAATTTTGGAAATGCGGAATTTAAAAGCTTGCTTGATTTTACAGACACCCGGTTTGATGACCTTGCTGACTTGTCGTATGTGAAAGCGGACAGTACTACATTTCTGCGAACCACATTCAATAGTGAGGTAAATCTGAGTAATGCGAAATTTGACTATGTCAATTTTTCAGAAACGGAGTTCAACAGTGACGCCGATTTTACCTTTGTCACTTTCAACCGCTTCGCCGACTTCAGTAAAGCAGAAATTAACGGGGTTATCGATTTCTCAAATGTTGTGTTACCCAATAAGCTGGACTTTTCCTATACTTCAGGAATATCGGGAGAGATCGACCTGACATCGTCAACGTTAAATAAGAGATACGACGTTTGCTACATTGATCTGACCGGCGCTGCCATTGAAAACCTCCGGTTCAGATATAACCGGTTCAAATTGTGGTTTCCCGACAGCACCGATTTTGAGTTGAGATCCAATGTGTATGAAGCACTGCTCAATAAACAGCAGGAGCTCGGTTTTACACATAGCTATGAAAAACTGGACAAGGAATACAGGGAATTCAAATATATCAATGAAGGCGGTGGACGTTTGAAACGTATGTGGGGTCACTTCAAAAACTGGGTGGATAAAAACTGGTGGGGCTATGGGTATAACAAGGAATTGATCGTAATGAACACGCTCTTACTTTACCTGCTTTTTGCCTTTATCAATGCTTTCTTTCTCAAACACCTGACAACCAATGTTTATGAGGCAGAAAAGATAAATGAATACTGGGAGGAAACATCAGGGTCAAGGTTCAATATGTTTCTTAAAACCATTCCCTTTTCGATGTTTTACACAGCTCAAATATTCTTTGGATTTAAATTTGATGTGGACAAGTTAAAGTACAAGGAAAACCTGCAGGGTTGGAAAATACTCAACTTGGTGTATTTTATCGCCGTTTTCCTGACAGGTCTGGTATGTTTTGCCTATTTGGCCAATTACGTGGTTACGGTGTAGGGATCAAATGAAGTCAGTCCCCTTTCACTAACGACTTTTTGAAATAACAAGTGATTTAATACCCGGAGTAGGGCAGCGAATCGGCAGCATCATAATATTTATCTGCCATCTCCCAATTGTCCTTTAGCTCGTATGCCCATCCCATGAAGTCATAATCATAGAATAGGTCGATGGCAATTTCCTCCATAAGGAAGGTATCGTCCATCTCGTAAGCGTAGTTATACAATTCTATGTCATAATTCAGGACTGGAGTGATAAGTCGGATAGCCAGGTCTGTATGGTAATTGACATAATCCATCCTGTCGTCCAGCCAGTAAGCCTCCGCAATCAGCAGGTTGGCCTCTGCCTGGTAGATCTCACTGAAGTCTACCTGCTGATAATAGCCAATAGCTTCATTGAAATAATTTATGGCATCTGTAGTATATCCTTCATCCAGTAACAATTCTCCGAGAACCAGGTATTCATCTCCGATCAGTTCCGGGTCCAGATAGTAAATATTAAGATCCTGATTAAGTTGAGTTCGTATTTCGGCAATGGCCTGTTCATAGGTATCGTAATAAACATAATCAATTTGATCATCAAAGGTTTGCGATTGATTTTCACCTAAGGTTTGCGTTTTTGTGCCGGTCAGTTGCCTGTTTTTCTGGGACGCATTGTTTTTTGAGGTTTCGTTGACTTTAACATTTACTTTTTCAGCGGCGATTACTTTTCCTTTCTGCACATCAATCCGGGTATTGTTGTTTTGGACTGTCACGGAGAATATTGTGCCCTGCGGATTTGCGGTGATCGAATGACTGGTAGCTTTGTATACATATTTGGGATCATGGTTGTTCTTGTAATGAACGACCTTGCCGGTAATGGTCTTGTGAATCTCCATTTTAGGTGTAATGCGAATGTTATGCTGTGAATTCGGCAATATATCCTGTTGATTGCCATTGGCCCCGACCCTCAAAGTGGTATTGGGTGGAGTGTTAATGGTAGTACCCGAGGGAAAGCTATTGCCCACACTTATGGTATAGTTTTTTGCTTTTTGTTGCGGCTGCATGATATTTAACACAGCCTGTGAAGTTCTGGTTCCTCCCTGATCAATGGCAATTACCTGTGTACTTTGAGCCGTAAGGAATACAGGCAAGGAAATTATACACACCATAATTAAACAAATTTTCTGATTTTTTGATTTTAATTTCATGGGAATAAGCTTAGTGGTTTAATCTTACTGTTTGCTGGTGATTATACTGGCTTTGCATGTTGTAGAATAGAGCATGGAAAAACCAGCCGACTTATTATTGAAAGGTATTTTGCGATAAAACTAAAAATAAATATATCTGTAAGATCTTTTTTAACATAATGTTAACAAATACTTGTCATTCAGTGAGCTAATAATAAAACTTACACTATCCATTTCAGTTTTAGGAAGCCAGAATCAATTATGCAGTGGACACATTTTCGAAATGAAGGTATTAATATCCGCCTGTATATTTCCTGACAAACCATTCCAGGGAAAGTAAAAGAAGGGTCAGGAGGAAGATCCAAAATAGGGTTTGCAGACCCATGTATCTCTCTTCATAAAAGATCTTGTTGCGCAGGTCTGACCTTTGGGATAATAATTCCGGAATGGAGTCCGCTTCGGAGGGATAGAGCATTTTGCCATCATGTTTTTCAGCGATACGGAACAACATGGGATGGTTGGCCCTTAGATTGCGACTTTCCACGGTTTGTTCCGTAACGATAAATTCCCCGTTTGCTGAATATCTGTCATTGCCAAGTGCCGTTGATCCCGAATACCGGTAAATCCCTTCAGGAAGGCGATCCATGTCAAGCGTATAAGCCTGGCCTTCCGGGGAGAAAAGGTAGTTGAATTTTTCTCCCCCCTCGTTGGTAAGCACCAGGTTTACATCCGGTTCATTGACCAGCTCATAACTGGCGTTGAACAATTCAGCTTTCAAGATTACCGAACTATTGCTGCTATATTCCCCATCAGAAATGATCCTGAAGAAGCGTTTGTCTTTCCGGGCCATCAGGTATTGCGCTGACTTTGATAACAAAGCATCCAGCGCCTCCGTATGGCCGTATAACAGATAAGATTGAATTCTCCATAACCATAAGCCTTCACCGGCGATGAGTCCTGTACGGTGGTCGTCGGTTTCGTTGAAAAGGATCAGGGGGATCTCCGCAGGTATATTGTTGATTACCTGATAACCCAAAACATCAGCCGTTTCAGCGACCTGGTAAGAACCGAAGGGTACAATGAGGGGAGGCAGGTTTTCCAGCATCTCGGCATCCTCACGTTCGAACGAAAATTTGCTGAAGGAAGGATTAAACCTGAATCTGGCATTTTCAAAATTCCCGGGAGAAGACTTCAGACTCAATCCATTGAAGTACCGGTCGAAACGGGTCACCTGGCTTTGTTTACCCAGCAGAAAAAGGAGGGGGACTTTTTTATCTTTCAACTGGTTCAGCAGCGTTTGCGCATTCAGTCGCCTGGAAGGCAACTGGTGCAGGATGACCAGGTCGTAGCCGTCAATTTTACCGGAGAATTCCCGGAAAGTGGCAATTTCCAGCTCATAATTCTTACTGGTTTCAAGCGAACTTTTTATAGCTCCGAGATCAGGGTGCGGGCCATGTCCGAGAACGAGTATCCTTTGCCTGTTGTCAAGAATGTCAACAAAGACATTCCTTGTATTGTTTGAACCGGTGAGTTCTTTATCCTGTACGGGAATGGATACTGAGATACGTTGTTTCCCCTTTTTTAAGGCTTTGATCTGAAATTTGAATGTTTGACTGAAATTGTCATTTGAGATATTAAATGAACGGGTAGCTACTTTATCACCAAAGGCAAACACATTCACGCTTGAGGTTTTGCCGGAAAGTCCGGTTGCTGAAACCCGGACTTCCAGTGGAAAGGTATCATCAAGATAAACGATGCTGTTGTAGCGTATATCAGACAGGATCAGGTCCTGCTGCCTGGTCGTATCTCCCATCGCAATAGCATACACCGGCCAGTTGAATCCAGCCATGGCGAATTCAGGGTCTATGCCACGATTGCTTATCCCGTCACCCGCAATGATTACAGCTCCCACATTCCTGCCTGCGTATTCATCCGGAAGAAAACGGAAAATGCCCGAGTAATCGGTATAGGTATCATTGTAGGTTGCTTTATTTCCCGGCCTCACCTGCTCTCCAAAAAGATAGGTATCGACCTGGTAGCCTTCCGAGAGTTTATTCTGAATTTCCTGTATGGCATCCGGAAATTCCGAACGGTAAAATACCGAATCCTTTCCGAGGAGAACAGAGCGGCTGTTGTCACTGGCGAAGATGATAACAGGTTTTTCAACCCGCTTTATCTTGGATTTCAGCAGCGGAGAAAGGAGCAGGAAGGACAGCAAAGCAGTGGAAAGGAAACGAACAATAAAAAGTGATATCCTTACGGGAGGAGATAAGTTGGATTTCCTGTTCCACAGATAAAGCAGGGAAGCATAGACCATCCCTATTGCCAAAACAAGGAGGATAAACCACCAACTGTAGGATATGGAAAGGTCCTGAATCATCTATTTACGGATTGGCTGCAAAGATAGACAAACAAGTATTGACAGTTGGCTGGCTGCTTCAGATAACTGTTTTGAACGGAGTACACCGGCTAAGGGGGAACTGCATGATTCAAAACGGATAATAAATTACATTTGCAATAAAAATGATGATGACATATACTACCGGATGGATTGGAGGTCCGGAAATTATTATTATCCTGGTCGTTGTGCTCCTGTTGTTTGGCGGCCGTAAGATTCCTGAGCTTGCCAAAGGGATTGGTAAAGGGATCAGGGAGTTCAGAAAGGCTACTGATGAAAGTGAATTGTCAAAGGATATCAAAGATATTAAGTCTGAATTTGATGATGTAAAAAAAGGGGTGGGTAAATTGGACCCCACTTCTTCGATAAAGGATGCCAATCCGTTAAAGAAAAAGAAATAGATATCCCATCAGGAAGGTGATCCATGCAGACAACCATGTCATCCTTTCCTTATGGACAGAGGTAACCTGCCCGGCCAATAAGTAACAGCACAAAGTGAGAGACCTGACGGAAGGTAAAGAAGG
>JARRQC010000078.1:0-5322 GCA_037382165.1 bacterium
GAATCAGGCAGCTCATTCCGTTAATTCCAGCTTCACCTCGTCGATCCTGTTGCCGCTTGATTTCAGGATCGTAAAGCGGAAGGGTTGTATATCAATGGTTTCGTCTTCGACAGGTATACTTTCATGGTATTGAATGATAAAACCGGCCAGTGTTTCGTATTCATCCGAGACAGGGATGTTCAGCTTGTACTTTTCATTCAGATAGTCGATCTCCAGCCGGGATGAGAAAATAAATTCGGTAGAGGAAACCTGGGTTTCAGTAACTTCTTCCCTATCGTATTCATCATGGATCTCACCAAAGATCTCTTCAATGATATCTTCCATGGTAACGATCCCGGAGGTGCCGCCGAATTCATCCACCACCACTGCAACGCTTTTATGATCACGGATAAAGATATTCAGCAACTCGTTGGCTGCCATCGATTCGGGATAAGCATTGATATCACGGGTCACGGCTTCTATGGATTTTGGTTTGCTGAACATATCGTAGGAGTGGACATAGCCTATCAGGTTATCAATGGAATCTCTGTAGACCATGATCTTGGAATGTCCCGTTTCAGGGAAGACTTTGACCAGGGAACTGATATCATCATGGAGTTCCACCGCTTTGATATCAGTCCGGGGCACCATACAATCCCTGAGTTTCACATTGCGGAAACTCATTACATTCTGTACCATCTGGATCTCCTTGTTGATATTCTCTTCTCTTTCTTCGGCATGCTGAAAATCCCTGACATAATCTTCAAGGTCAACAGGGCCGAATTGGTAGCCTGTGTCCGCGAGGTTCACCCTGAGCACTTTTTTCAGGAGCAACTCTGAAATGCCAATATAGATCATGATAACCGGATAAAAGAGAAAATAGAAAATCCAGACAGGCAGTGAAAAGAACTTGAGGATTGCATTGGGATTGATGCGAAACAAGATCTTGGGCAGGAACTCAGCGGTGATCAGGATAAGGAGTGTCGATATGATGGTCTGTATCAGCAGAATGGTAAACTCCGATTCCCACCCGGCGGGCAAAATCCCGACAATAGCCGGTTCAAGCAGAACAGCCATGGCGATACCGTAAACAACCAGCGCAATGTTGTTGCCCAGCAGTAAAGCCCCGATAAAACGGGAAGGGTAGTTATAAAAAACCGATAATATCCTGGCCGGCAATATCTTGCGTTTCAGATCCAGCTCTTGCTTCAATCTGCTGGAACTGACAAAGGCAATCTCCATCCCGGAAAAGAAAGCAGAAAGCAGAAGCATCACAATGATGACCAGAAGGACCATGTTCATCCTAACAAACTTTTGTTAAAGATATGAATAACCATCGTTTCAATTATCGGTCAGGGTGTTCAACGTGTTTCCTGCAATCCTCACCATCACTTGGCGGGTCAGTCAATACTGTCTTCAACAAATTCCAGTTCTGCCCTGATGTTGTATATTTCCCTCCATTTAAAGGACTCATGCGCTTTCATGCTGTCGCCATAGACCACCTTGTCGGGGGTGGTGATCTTGACGAAGGTGTTGGACGTGATCAGTTTCTTTCGCTGATCCCAGACCAGGTTCTCGGTATTGAGTTGTTCCTCTGTTTCAAAATTCCTGACAACGACATCATTTCGTGCCCGCATCCATTTTCTTTTCTCATAGGAAATGCCATAATTCGCACGGATAAAGGAATTCGGTTTCCCGGTCGTGTCATAGAAAACTACCTTGAATCCTTCCGGGAAGACCGCATAGGGATCCTTTCCGGCATAGCGCTCCATATAGGGGCTTGTCAGGATCACCTGACGATATCCCGAATCGGTGCGTTCATATTCAATATCATAGGCAGTAACGACAGGAAGTGTATCCTGCTTCGTGATGGCCTGGATGGTGGTGATGGAGTTTTCACATGAAAAAAGCATCCCCGCAACACAAATGATCAGGATGCTTTTAACAATAAATCGGGTCATCAGGTCAGGGGCATAAATTTACTTAGCCGCCCTGGCAGTGGTCACTTCATTGATCCAGCATTCGACGGTGTAGGAATCACCCTCGCTGATGTTGTAAAAGAACATGACCTCGGTAGCAGGGAAATAGGCCGTATAGGTCGCGATACGCTTATTCGCCACTTCAGTAAGCTCTGAATCGACCCTTTTGGCCTGTATGTATTTGTCCACGGCGGCCCAATAGGCAACTTTTTTTGTCAGGTCATTATCGCCGCATTGCTTGGCACTCATCGCATAAAGGTCTCCAATAAAGAGGTATGGTTCACCCCATTCCGGGTTCAGTTTGGAAGCTTCCAGCGCCATCTGCCTGGCTTTGGGGAAATTATCCAGGGCGCGGTAGGCCTGCGCCAGGAAGATATAGGCATCATCAACTTTCTCCTTGTCTTCCATATTGGTAGCGTCCTCCATGTAAGGTAACGCTTCTTTATACCGTTCCTGCTTCAGGTACATCTTGCCGATAAGATAGGCCGATTCGGGTGTCGGTTCCAATTCATACAGGCTGACTGTCGCTTCAAAATAAAGCGGGTCATCGATACATTTCTTATTATCCAGTAAGTAAATGATCTTCTTAAGCAGCTCCGGATCATCCGGCGTCAGGTCATATTTTTGCTGGTAGATCCTTACCAGGTCGGAACATTGGGCAAAAGGTTCAAAAGTGTTTTCGATATTGCCCTGGATATTTTTAAACTCCTCAACTTTCTTGGATTTGTTCTTGTCGCTGTAGTACATGATGTTCTTACTGATGTAATCGCTGATCCTGTCGTAGGCTTCGATTACAGCAATGGTATCGGTATCCCCTTTCATAGCCATTTTGGCCACGCACCTGAAATAATAGACGAATACGGGACCGCTGGCTTTCCATTCTTCAAGGGCAAGAGACTCCTTGAGAATCTCATAGGCTTCCACATAGGCGGAAGGTTCCAACTGATACAGGTCCACACCTTTTCTACCCAGAATATCGCCAACCTGCGACTGGCCTGTCTTGTAGTGATTGGGGAAATATTTGATTCGTGTATCATAAACCAGCATCAGGGAGTCAATAAGCCTGTCCTTCCTTTTATCGTCTTTCTCTTTTCCTATGTAATACTCAAGCATTTTCACCCCGTCGATATATATGTTCTCACTGGCTTTCGGACAGGATTTAAAGACATAATGCCAGTATTTAATGGCATGATCCACCGCCGGGCTTTTATACCTGCTTTGTTTCCATTGTTTGTAGGATTCCCTGTATAGCGAGAGGTTCTCGACACATTTAACGCTATCAACACCGTATTTTGGGAGTTCATCCTGAGCTACCAGCGTATTTGTCGGCGCCATTGCAAAAATGGTGAAGCTCAATCCAATACTTAATAAGACGATTAGCGAATTAATTTTCATTGTATCTGGGTTTTTTTCTTTAACTATCGGTACTTACGTTTGTGGAACCAGTGTTCAAAGATAGCAACTCCGAACGTAACATTCACAAAATTCTCCTTGATAAGGTTATCATTTGTTGTTCCCCGGCTGCCAATTTCAAAAGTCAGGTCGAGGGCGGTCCGTGATTTTTTCATGGGAAATCCGAAACCAAAACTTATGCCATATTCATTGATCTCATTACCGAACAGGTTCAGGTAAGAGTTTTCATAGCGGAATCCAAGCCGGTAGGACATCCTTTTGATGAGTGGTGAAATGCTGGAATGGTTTGGTATGAATTCACCGCCAATCGAAATACGCCAGGAATTATCCAGCGAATCACTGACGCCGAAGGCTTCATATCTCTCTAATCGTATCTTTTATGATCGGCACATCGCTTCCGGTCGTTCCCCCCGCCGTGGTATATACAATATATTCCCGTTTGGCTTTCAGGTAATAGGTATTGGCATAGACCAGGCCGAGGGTCAGCAGTTTCTCATCTTTGAGGTGGATGTCATACTGTAATCCATAGTCGAAAATGAAGTCGCTGCCGCGTGTTTTGCTGTCGGCACGCGTTTGCTGAATGAGCACCGAATCGGGAAAGGAGACCCTGCTGCTGCGGGTAGCCTCGCCAAAAAGAAAGGTAGCATCCACACCCAACCTCAGGTTTTTTGTCAGGTTGAAGCCATTGCCCCAATAGAAGCGGTTCAGCCCGCAGTCACCATAAATCTCATTATAAACATTGCTAAAATCCTCTACAGGTATCAGCACCCTGACATCATACCCGATCTTACTGAATGGCATGATCCCCAGGCTGCTGCTCCACCATTTGGTTACCGGGAAGCCGATGAGGATATAGTTGAGGGTGGCAAAATTTGAAGATTCCGACTGGTAGAGTGTCTTGTGGGTGGTCAGGTTTCCGAAAATACCCACCTGGAAGAGGAAGGAGGTGGAATCAAAAGTAGCATAGGAGGCCGGATTGGTCGGATTGATGAGTTCAGGCCTGGCAAAACCTATGGAAATGCCGCCCATCGCCTTGATGGCTGCATTGACGTTCTCCCCTGACAACCTCCCCACTCCATACCGTGAGTAGGGTGAATTTATCTTCTGCGCCTGCAAAAAGATACCCAACATCAACAGAAAAACCAATATGCCCGCCTTCTCAACCTTCATTAAAATCAAGGATTTTCTTCAAACCCGCCAGTACCAGATTTGGGGCTGCAAAGATGTTATTTTTTAAGTATTTATCAAAATATTTATAATCCCCGCCGCCGACAACCACTGTTAAATCGGGATAGGCTTCGCGATAGCGATTGATCATACCGTCCACTTCTTCCAAAAGTGCCCGCTGACCACCGGCAAGCAGCGATCCTTTTGTGGTGTTGCCGATGGGCTGAATTTCAGCATCCGTATTGGGATTAACCAGCGGTAATTTACCTGTGAAGCGGTGCATCGCCTCAAAACGCATTTTCAGTCCGGGGCTGATTGCACCTCCCAGGTATTCGCCCGCTGCGGTGATGATGTCGTAAGTGATACACGTTCCCGCATCGATGACCAGCACATCCCTGTCGGGAAAAAGATGCATCCCTGCAGCCGCGGCAGCGATACGGTCCCGGCCGAGGGTTTCAGGCGTCAGGTATTTGTTGTGGAAGGGTAGCGGTGTGTCATCGGACAGCATAAGCAAACGCATGTGTCGGCGTAAGAGGTCCGGTATGGTCTCGTCGACGTCCCTGACACTGGAAAGGATGGCTGAGGTGATTCCCGGGTGATCGGTAAGGAATTGCAGCAGATCGTCATACAGGCCATCCTCTACCGTCAGCATATCGGTCATGTCCCCTTCGTGGTAGAGGGCAATCTTTGTTCGCGTATTTCCGATATCGATTACCAGTTTCATTTGTTCCTGCAAGGATATTGTAAAAAAGGGATAACGCAAACGGCAGATGAATATTTTAAG
>JARRQC010000078.1:5329-13562 GCA_037382165.1 bacterium
GGCCCTTAAAAGGCGGTACCATAGCTCAGTTGGTAGAGCAACGGACTGAAAATCCGTGTGTCGCTGGTTCGATTCCGGCTGGTACCACCAAAACAACATTAACCTCTTGATTTGTTGAAAGTCAAGGGGTTTTTTATTGGCTTGGAAATGGGTGGATAAGTTGCAGAAGGGAAATGGTTTGATAAAGTATGAGGATATGAGGGCATGGGGAACTTGGTTTTTTTGTAATAGAATAAAGAAGGATGGAGGGATTATGATTCGAAATTCAACAAGATGATCAAACCAAACATAAATCAGAAATATTACGCTTCAGTGGCCCCGGACTTCAGTCCGGGGTAAAAGAAGAAGAGTTAACAATTGCGCGATATAGGCGATTGCACGATTTAACGATGTCACCCAAGTCCATTCTCCGCTGGACTCCAGAACTTAGGACACCGTGAAAGAACCCCCTGGTTATTTAAGTTTGGAACTTAAACCACAAACAACAAATATTTCTCAGGAGGTTATTTTCACTGATTTCTTGCATACAATAATTATTAACCCCACCGTAAGTCTGCGAAGTATTTTCAAATATAGATTCTATGGGATTTCCTGCGCCTTTTTAAGGTAGTACCTGGAGGATATCGGGCCAATGATCTCATTGATCAATGCTGATCCGATGACAACCCCCATGATCATTGATGATGTATCTTCGAAGATGGGATTTTTAGTAAGTAAAAGTGCCAGGCCAATGACAATACCTCCCTGGGATATGAGTCCGCCTGCGGTGTACTTCTTTATTTCGGGGTTAACCTTAAAGACTATTGAACCCGAATAGATACCTGAGAATTTACCTGCTATCCTGGCAAGTATAAAAATAACGATAAGCAAATAACTGCCGGTTATCGAAGACAATTGCAATTGCAGGCCGGATAGGGTAAAAAAGATCACAAAAACCATTTCATCCGTATAGCGTTCAATAAGCTTGAAAATCTTTCCAGCCAGCGGGTTTGAATTTGCAACAACAGCTCCCAAAGTGATTGTTGACAGGAGTGCTTCAAATCCAAAATAATCGGTGATACCGTAGCTTAACAACACCAGGCCGGAGGTCAGAACGATCAGCGTGCCTTCTTCTTCTCTTTTGAATATTCTGATGATGAAATTAAAACAAAATCCAACGATCGCACCAATCAGGATGGCACCACCAATACCTTTGCCAAGTCCGGAAAGCGTGTGGCTGAAGGCTATGTCGGTATTGCCCAGGAAATAGACAGCAAATGCGGTAACCAGCGTGTAAATAATGATGCCCACAATATCATCAAATGCAGCAATTTCCAGCATGGTCGAACTCACTTCACCTTTTGCCTTATATTCATGTATCACAGCCAGGGTTGCAGAAGGGTCTGTCGGTGATGCCAGGGATGCAAGAACCATGCTGATGGCTAGTATAACATATACGGAATTGAAAATGGGGATGAAAAAATAAAGACTTAAAAACACAAACAGGAATACAGATAAAAAAGCGAACATGGATTCCAAAACGGTGAGTGCAATGATCTTACTTCCCGAAGCCTTCAGCCTTTCCGTTGACAATGAACCCCCTATTGAAAATGTTATGAAAGACAAAGAAACGGTAAGCAATGGGTCCGTATGTTCGACCAGGTCGCTTGACATGATTCCTGATAAGTCCGGATTGAGCAGGATGCCGGCTATCAGGTAGCCTGAGATTTTTGGCAGTCTCATTTTTTCAGCCAGTTCGCCGAAGATATATCCCGTGAATATTAAAATTCCAATACTCAGAATCACATGCATGATGAAATGATCATTTTATTGTATTACAGTCTTCCCATGGGAACATGTTGTAGATTACTTTGCAAAGTGATACTGTTTTTTACAATGCATCCTGGTCCTGCTTGTGTGCTTTCAAGCCTGGGTTTATACAAAGGATATAAATCCAAGCGTGTTCCTATCAAAATTATACAAATTGTGCATTCTATAATCTTAGCTTTTGCGGAATTGTGAATACATAAGGTGTTTCGATCAGTGTGAGTTCGATCTCCTTCGGTTTACGCGAGATTATCCTGGATACATTCCCTGTATAGAATCGGAAACTAACATGTCGCTCAACACATGGTATCTTGTGGCGTTGACCCGGGATGGGGAAGATGTTAAAGTAAACCTGGATGGAGAATAGGACAGTGTCCATGATCTTGTAGGGGTCTTATCACCGAATGAGATACCATTATTTATCGGGGTTGATTTCCCTGGCGGCGACGAATTCTGGAAGGGTATGATCGATGAGGTCCGCAACGTTTTGTTCTCACAAAATAAATTTGACTTTTCGTAAAAAATTCATTATCATTGTAATACTCATTTCTTTAACCAAACAAACCAAGGAGGTTACCCATGAAAAGAACACATCTTTTCCCGGTCCTAATTATTTTTATGACCGGGACAATCCTGTTTTTCAGCTGTCAGAAACAGGAAACCGAAATGCTCACTTCAGAAGACAACTTTGCTTCTGATCTCAAAACCACAGATGGCTACGCGCTTTATTTCGATGGAGACTGGGATTGGGTGGAGGTTCCGGATGATCCTTCACTCGACCTTACCGAACAATTTTCTATTGCAGCCTGGATCAACATAGAAGAATATGTTGAATGGGCCAGCATAGTCACCAAAGGGGGTTGGGCACAAGATCCCGAGGGTAACTGGTATGAAGCAAACAACTACGCCATTCACCAGTCCGGGGACATGTTAGATCCCAACGAATTCCCAAATGTCAATGATTTCGGTTACATGCGGTTTACGGGAGATAATCCTGAATGGTTTCCATTTCCTGAGTCGGAAACCAAAATGTCACTCAACACTTGGTATTTTGTAGCATTGACCTGGGATGGTGAATACCTGAAATTTTACCTGAACGGAGAACTTGACGGAGTTCATGAACTTGGAGGGACTTTTGCACCGAATGATATTCCCTTATTTATCGGGGTTGATTTTCCCGGCGGTATCGAATTCTGGAAGGGCATGATCGATGAGGTCCGCATCTGGAATGAAGCGTTGAAACAGACCCATATCCAGGCATCCATGAACGGCCATGCCGCACCGCTCGCCCGGGCACTGGTTGGATACTGGAGGTTTGACGAAGGTGAAGGCGAAGTCGCCCATGACCGTTCCACACATGAAAATCATGGTATGCTGATGGGAGATGTTACCTGGGTAAGCCCGGGAGCACCGATTGGGAATTGATTTTCAAACGCACAAAAGAGGCTGTCTCATACGGGGGCAGCCTTTTTGATATATGATATATTAAGATTATCAGGAAATGGGTGAAGAAGGTGTATTGGGAAAATAGGGTATGGGGGACGGAAGACGGAGGACCGAGGACGGAACGTGGAAGGCAGAAATTTTCAATTCTGTATTCTTTGTGTGAATTTTGCGATTGGCAGTTACAGTCTACCCTCCCCGGAACTCCGGACTCACTTGAAGTAATAATAGAGCGATGTAGGCGATTGAACGATGAAACGAAGTTGATGAAGCCCCTAACTCCACTGGACTCCCGGCCTCCCGGACTCTATAAAAAAACAATTCATTCCTCACGGGTTTAAGTTTGTAAATTAAACCTCTCCTTCCGTCTTCTACTCAGGGATATGACGCTTAAACTAAACCATAGAAAATACAATGCGTGCACTTCATCTCATTTTTTAAAACTGCTCAGCAGGAATTCGCAATGACGGATTTGCCTGAATGCAATTTGGTTTTTATCTTTGGTTCATGCAAGAATGATAACAGGTATAATCTGAAGGCATGTCATTCTATCTAACCCAGGTTTTCCGCTAACTATCACCTGCCTGCCGGGACTCATAGAAATGATCAACCCACACCCGGCAATGCTGCTTTCCACTCAGCGGATAAAATAGTGCCCAAAAGATAAAACCGAAATTGCATCGCAGATGAATGAATCACTTACACTGATCAGTTTCTTTCGCTTCTCAGGCATGCATCGCCTTTGGGGGATGAAACAGATGATCACCACACAAAACCGGCTGCAAGGGACTGAAGGACTCATCTTCCATAAGATGCTGGGTACAGGTGGGGGTTTAGGCTACAGCTTCAAACCCGATTTCGGGACCTATGCATTGCTTACGGTATGGGATAAGTATGAAAGGGCGGCGGCATTTGAAGCAGATTCTGAAGTAATGCAAGACTTCAGGGACAAAACCTTCGAGGTGTATTCCATCTTTATGCAACCTGTTCAATCGAGGGGTTTTTGGTCAAATGAGCAACCGTTTATTCCTGTACAACCCGACCCGGAAAATGAGCTTATCATTGTACTCACCAGGGCCACACTGAAAGCGGGTTATTACTTTGATTTCTGGAAACGGGTCAGTAGCGTGAGCCGGTCACATGACGGGAGACCTGGGCTCATTTTCACCAAAGGGGTGGGTGAACGCCCATGGATCATGCAGGCCACTTTCAGCGTATGGGATTCTGCCGATAATATGAAATCGTTTGCCTTTGATCCGGACGGCAGGCATTACGAAGCCATTCAGACCACCAGGGCGAAGCAGGGTTTCAAAGAGGAGCTGTACGCACGATTCCAGCCACGGCAGACCAGGGGTTCCTGGTTCGGGAATGACCCGGTGGGTCTTGCCATGCAACAAAAAGGAATTAAATAAACTGAAATCGCAGACATCCTGCCGGGCCATTGCAGCTTGCCGTCAAATCCGTACCCATCGCTTCTGCTGATCTGAGTGCCCGAAGCAATCCAAAAGGTTCCATAAAAAAACCGGCTGAATATCAGCCAGCCTTTCCGATCAGCATGCGCTGACCATATATATAGCGGGTTGGTTTCCTTTGAATCCGATAATCCCATTTTAAGTTCTTACCCGTTCCTATTCCTCCATGAAATGATACTCTACCCCATTTGCGTGGCGCAGTGCCACCTCGGTGATGTTTCTTTTGCTCAACAGGTCCACTTCGCAGCTTTCCGGGTCGAAACTTACGCTGATGCTTTCTGAATTATTACCTTTCTGACCTTTCAGCTCTGCATCCACCGGCAATTCCAGTGTGATGCCATTGTTCGTTTTCACAATTAACCGGCTTTCCCTGTCGAGGCGAATATCCTTGATCGATCGGTTTGTATAATAATTGTAATGAAGCTTGTTTTCCTCCAGTTTGATACTCACTTCATTTTCACTTGCCATTGTTGCAGCTGCCATCCCGATAACGATCGCCATTGTCATGATGATTTTTTTCATGGTTATTCGTTTTTAGTGTTGTTTTCGAATGATGACAGCAAAACTATGACGGAATAGAGGGAAATGATATGACATGCGAGGTCACTTCGCGGTACGCGGAAGGGAAGGATCTGGTGTGGTATTTCGGGATCTCTCCTCACTCCTGCATCGCTCATTCGATATGACAGTTAGAAATTGTCTATTCTGTATTTGAAATTTGAGATGGGAATAGTCCTGAATTCATCGGGACTCCTAACTCGGGACTTTGTTGATTTAGCGATTGAACGACGTATGCGATTGAGCGACGTAACGAAATTGATGGAACCTGTACTCCTCAAAACTAAAAACAAAAAACTCAAAACTTAAATACATAACGAAGTTGCTGAAGCCTTGCCTCCTCGGGACTCGGGACTCTTACAGCAAAATAATTCACCATACCCCTAGCATTTTACCCTGACTTTCATTACCTTAGTAGGTAATTACGCGGTTCTGAAAACCGTTGTGGGAACGAGGGGCGCTACAGGCAAAACCTTAATAAACATTGCCATGAAAACGATCAAGAAACACATTATCAAGGGTGAGGTGGTTAGCGAGCAGAACGGAAAGGGTATCCCCGACCTCAGGATAGAGGCATGGGACAAGGACCTGATCATCGATGACCTGCTGGGCAGCACGACAACCGACAGCGAAGGAAAATTCGAAATCCATTTTGATGAGGTCTATCATAAGGAGCTCTTCATGGACTATAAACCCGATATCTATTTCAAGATCTTTCTCAAATCAGAACTGGTCAAGAGTACGGAAAATGCTGTCCTGTGGAATACCACATCCTTCGATAAAACTATTGTGATCGAAGTTGATTTACTTTAAATTTTTTTCTCGAAAATCCTGCGCTAGCATTATTATTCCGTTTTCGTTTGTTAATTCCAGGCCGTTACCCGACGAAGCTCATTCGATGACCAGGATCTCAGCTTCAGCGCCTAAAGCCAGGAAAGCGAGATGGACATGTTCTTCAAACCCTCCCTGTGTCCCGCAAAGGGTCCTGAATCCAAAATGAATGTGAGTGAGATCATGCACGTAAAGCAAGGCCTTAGATATTGACACATCGGTGATCCCAATAGTGTTGCAAATGGAAGTCAGAACAGCAGGATCGTGATCAGGGATCTAATACTTGTATCGATGGAACTTGCTGGCTGCCGGCTTCCTCCCTGCCTGAATGAATGCCGGGCTTGTCCATTTTAAAATTTGTACATGACCTTATTTTGGACAATGAGACCTGTTGCCAACCAGATCAGTGTCGCAATAGTTCCACCGATCAGGGTCCCGTAAATATCTTTCCAGTCGAATACACCCCGGGGTAAAAAAGGTTGTAAGATTTCATAAAGAATATATCCGAGGACAATGAATACGATAATAAATACACCTTTCTTGCCCGGCGAATTTAAAATGGCCAGTGTTAAAAATATTTGCACTACAATTCCTCCCAGGTTTCCAATGCTATCCGCTAACCCGAAATCTTCAATGTTATTTTGATATATATAAGGTCTGTAAATTTTCCTGCCCATTTCCGTCAACAGAAAAAATGAAACTGCAATCACTAAATAAATAATCCTTTTACTATCTATCGTTTGAATAGAATCCTTATCGGTAAACAGGTTGCTCTGCTTTTTCATATTATCGGGATTAAAATGAACATCCCGAAAGATGGCCAGGGGGGTACATAAAGGTAGAAACAATTTCCAGACCCGCAGCCCTGATCATCCTCATGTCGTCATTGCGGCCGGTATCGACAATATTAGATGTGGGATGCGGATGGCGGGAAATACAACTGGTTTTAGCTTAAGTTCCACCAAAACCAAGCGATATTAACTGAAAATTATCCTGATCACCGATATGTGCTGTTTAGAACTGAACCCATGCGCGTGGGCCTGAAAATTTGCGGTGTCAGAGAGTGGCCCAGGGAAGGCCTGTGCGGAAGGTTTAGGGAAGTTTCCATCAAATTTTCTTGATTCTTTTGCTTACTTTTCTGATCAAGCGGAAAAGTAAGGCGCAGTGCAGATTGCAAAAGAGGAAATAATCTCTAATCGTAGTGCGTTGCGATACTAAACTCTAGTATTCAATTAGACTTATCATTTTACATCCTCCAGACAGACCTGCGTACCGTATCTGGCAACTGCCGGAGCAGGTGTTGCCCACGAGGTATTTAATGGTATCGATTTTTATTATTCCGCAGTCCCAAAAACTTCCATAGGAATTAACTACGGGAAATTGCTTATCGTTATCCCTGTCGGTTCCGGCAGATAGGAGATCAACTAATTGTTTTAAATGATTCTGCGATGTTTAAAAACAAAGTCTCGCTGATTAAATGATTAATAATATGATGTCTACATTGTTGTCATTAAATAGCTATAAACCCGAATAAAGAAAAAATTGTTAGTATTGAAGATCAATGATAATCATGCCTCATACTGCCATCCTCTTTCCGCACCAGCTTTTCCGTGAATTTCCACAGGGGTTCAAGGCAGGTAAAGTCTATTTGGTGGAAGAGTACCTTTTCTTCCGGCAATATAGCTTTCACAAACAAAAGATTGCCTTCCACCGGGCAAGTATGAAGGCATATGAGAACTTCCTGGCAGCAAAGGGATATAAGGTAGAATATGTTGAAAGCGGCAGCGAACTTTCCGATATACGCAAACTGATCCCGGAAATCGCCGGGCGAAATGCTGAAGAGTTATTGTATATCGATCCCGTCGACGACTGGCTGGAGAAACGGCTGAAACGATCTGCGGATGAGGTCAGAATAAGGCTCAGGAGGCTTAAAAGCCCGATGTTTTTGAATTCAGAAGCGGAGTTGGATGACTTCTTCAAAACCAAACAAAAGAAATTCCTGCACGCCCAATTTTACAGGAAGGAGCGGTTGAAGCGGAACATTCTTCTCAAGGCGGACGGTTCACCCATCGGGGGCAAATGGAGCTTCGATGCCGAGAACCGGAAACGGTATCCTTCAGGGA
>JARRQC010000079.1:0-15131 GCA_037382165.1 bacterium
ATGTATTTAATGGGTTCGTTTTTAGGGCACACAACTTTTTATATCCAAACAATTCTTACTTATAACCCCTTTTCTTGACCGAAATGAAACAACATCCCTTTTCATCTTCCTAAACCCATCAAGCCACCTGGCTTCACCACAACACGCATTTCTTCAAGGATCATCAGGCCTTTCGTTCCGGCTAATTTAGGGAATTACCCGGGCCATCCGGGGATATTGTTGATAACCAGGCACCACCAGATTCCCTGAGCTTCCGGTAACCAGTAGTATACTGAAGAAGTTAATGCTGGTAGCGGCATGCAAATCCGCCGGGCAAAAATAGCTATCAGCAGTGGGATTAGTAAAGGGAGTTTTACGAAATGGATCCTGCTGGTCTTGTTTAAGTTGCAAATTTAAACCAGTGGCGTAAGCACAACTTGTTACAGGCATTTAATATATACAATATACCTCTTTGTATTACGGGATATCAACACCATTTTTTGGTTTCATAACCTGGTTTATTTGTATTCCCTGGACTGGAATTCGATACCATAAATTTCCCGGCTTTCATCAAATTAACTGATCCTGTTGGTGAATTATTGAAGTTGGGAAAGCGCATATAATCCTGCGAAGAGAATCATCAAAGCTGTAAGCAACCACCACCAGAGCTTTTTCCAGCCGGGTATCACCATCCGTTCCTGCTCTTCCGTCATAGCCGTCCATGAGCGGAACCCTCTTTTTATCAGCCATTTTTCCAAAATCATAATGATCAGTCCGCCGGGTATGGAGCCTGCTGCCACCAGTGCCCACCAGGTCATCAGCGGCAGGAGGGAAGACTGGCTGATCAGCGATATGCTCAATGTTTTTATCACCAGCGGCATGGCGATGGCCACAATGCTTCCCGAAGCGATAAAGGTGGTTGTCAGAACCAGGGGGATAATTTGCAGCAGAAGCCTGCCAACAGCCTTTTCACTGAAAGGCGCAAGCATGGCAACGTGATACAGGAGTCCGACTGCGCTTGGCAAACCGAACATGAGTATGAGCTGGAATTGCCATGAAGCGCCGCCGGATAACATCGAGTACATGAGTGCTGCCAGAGCGGCGGTGAAGGATATGACTACCGGGATAATGCTCCCGGTTGCCTCTGCCAGCATTTTTCTTCCAGTTGCCAAAATACCGGGCCTGCTGATAATATATCGCGTCAGCAAAGCGAAAGGGCCCAGCACCACCCCAGCAGGTATCCAGAACCTGTATCGCACGGGTTTGTCTTCCTTTATCAAAAAAAGTAAGATGAGGCTGAGGAGAATCAATACCGGCCATATAATTCCCAGATAGCGGTTGATCTTCATCCCCAGCTGGTTTTTTTCAAACCGCCGTGCCGCTTCTTCCCGGATCTCCTCAGGGAAAAGCTGGCTGAGTGGGCCGGGTTCGCGCGGGTTGCTAAGTTCCTCCCTGACATTCAATATTACGGGGTGGTCGTACTGGTAGAAATAGTAGATATATACTACACCCCTGACAAGGTCTGCCACCATGGTTTCAATGGTCCAGCTGGGGCTTTCAAGATGGACGGCATCCATCACCCGGGTAAGGTCTCCATGGTTTAAGGGCCTGTCCTGTTGCATCAAATCGCCCAGTATTTCATGGGCCAGGTTGAATCGCCAGCAGGGATATCCGGTACCGTTGGCCGGATTGGCCACGTTGAAATTGGTGGAGACCAGGAATCCGTCGCCCGCTTCTTTTCGCGTGAAGACCATTTCACCATCCTTTCCGGCGCTGATGATCACGGCATCGCCCGTGGCATCGGCAAAATGCATCTGGTCATGCATATAGGGAAAGCGCTGGTGCCTGTTCACCCAATCGATGACCTCCTTCACCGTAGCGCATTCATGCATGATCTGCATGCAATAATTATGGTATCCCCCGGGAACAGGTATTCTTTCCGGGTGAGGGTTTACATCAAACCTGGGCAGGCCGTTGGCATCGTAGGCGAGTCCTTTTTCATTCACCCCCTGCTGGGGGTTGTCGGGCTGACCAATCCAGATCACACCATAGCGTAAGGAGTCGCCGGGTTGAACCCAGTAATAGGAGTCGGCTTCTATGAAGTCGTCGTTTCCACCGAAAAAAATGCTGTCACCCTTAGAGACCGTGATCACCGTGCAGTGCCTGGAGCTATTGATTTCAGCAGGGAGAGCCATCCCGCCGGCATACAACAGGGATGTCAGAAGCAGTAACCCACAGACTGTGACCTGTATTTTCATTTTCGAATCACTGTTGAAAATGAATATCAATCACTAAGTTAGTTGAAATATGCTTTCAGCTGGTTTATTTTTTCAGCAAATCATCCATTTTTGCCGCCGAAGCTTTGGGTACTTCGAAAGAGTCTATCATATTCCAGGCAAATTCCAGCCCTTGTCTAAAAATAGTTGAAAGGTTTAATGCCTGATACCAATCAGAAGTGAAAAGCAATAAAAAACCCCGCACTACGGCGGGGCATTTTATTCACCGAACAGGGTGACTAAACAACTTTCCCAAGCTCTGTTATATCCTCTGGAATTTACACATCATCGCCAGCTATTCTTTTGCTAACTACACCTACCTCAGCGGATTATTATACATGCTGTCCGCCGTGATAAGATAAGGTAACATTAGAATGGCAATTATTACAGAAGTGAGGGGGGAACCTTAAGCAACAGTTCCTTACAGCTGATATTACGATTGACCAGATTCATTATTTCGAATACAATTATCACTGCCATCAGGATAAGGTTATGCTGAATTCTTCTCTTTTTTTCATATCCAGTTTCTTTTAAAGATTGCGTTAGGGAGCAAAATGAATTCTACTGTTTGATTACATCCCGTGTCATACCTTAAAATAAAGTTGGCCATTCATGACCCGCCAACCGGGAAGAAGAAAACAAAAAAGCCCGGAAAACCGGGCTCTTCTGTCCATGAAAGCTTTACAGCTAATTTTGGAGTTGTTCAAATCCTATATGTTCAACCGCATGTGTTCGACAGGTAGTTTGATCACTGAATTTTCTTCCTTTCTTTCATTGGTATTCTTGTCGTTTTTAGTATCCTGTTTTTCAGAATTAATGGAAGATTCCGTCTTTTCCGGAACAACCACCTCTGTGGTAATGACATTAAATATGAATATGCCTACAAAAGCAATGATTGCCAGCAGTGCCCAGTTGAACCCGCCGGAATATTCGTCATACCAGAATTTTTTCATCAAAGATCTTTTCATTTCAGTCATTATTAAGTTTCAAGGGCAAAGGAAATAAGGTCTGATCGGTTGACAACCTGAAAAAGCCTCACAAAATATATACAAGCTGAAAAATCAGATATACTTTAACTATACAAGAGCTATAAAGCGCAAATTATCAGCAAGATACATTTCTGTTGCTTTCCGGACATATCTCAGTCTATGTCCAGTGAATATCTTTCTTCCCGGCTGAGGCCAAAAATGTCAGCTAACTTCCTGTTGTATCTATCAATTTCCTTGTTAAGGGTGATCATTCGAACCAGGTTCCAAAGGATCCATCCGGGTACTCCAATCAACGCAAAAGCGGTGTAGAGCGTAAATTCATGAAGAACTAATTTGTGGTAGATGCCAATTCCTGAAACCAGGGGTATGACGTACCACAGCAATTGCAGAGTCAGGTTACCCAGGCTGCCATAGCTCCAGCCGAAGAGCAGGAATGAAGCCCATACGATGGTTTTCTTTTTAAGTTGGGTCCTGACCATGTCAATACGGTCAGTATTCATTTCATCATGTTGTGACATATCATTCAGATTTAGCAGTGTTTATTTTGAGGAGGCAAAGAAAAGCAGGGCAGGGGAGATCGTGTATATTGAACTTGTATACAAAATATATACAAAGGAGCCTATTGGTCAGCTTTTATCTGCACAAAATATATACTAAAGACTCTAATTCGCTGTAGATTAATGCGATAATAATAAACAACATAAATTCTATTTTCAATACCTTTGCGCCTGATTTACTCCGGATATGGCATTAATCCATTCATTTGAAAAGTCGGGTAATACCCTTTTCCGATACAGGGGGCAGATCCCGGTCATATTGTTTTTACTCGCTGTTCCTGTAATATATTATACGGGAGATGCATGGCTTTCTCATCCTGTGCGCCTTTCCCTTACCATCCTATCAGTCTTCATCAGTTTTCTGGGATTCCTGGTCCGGGCCATTGCGATCGCAACGACCCCGAAGGGTACCTCCGGAAGGAACCGTGATGAACAAGTTGCAGAATCACTCAATACCACCGGTATCTATTCTGTAGTTCGGCACCCCCTTTACCTGGGCAACTACCTGATGTGGATAGGGATTGTGATATATACTTATAATTTCTGGTTTGTCCTGGTCGTAAGTTTGCTCTACTGGCTTTATTATGAACGGATCATGTTTGCGGAGGAGCGTTTCCTTGAGCGCAAGTTCGGCGACAGCTACATGGGCTGGGCCAACACAACACCCTCTTTTGTGCCTGCTTTAAAGGGTTACAGGAAAAATGTCGTACCCTTCAGTATGAAAAGTATTTTACGGAGAGAATATTCAGGGGTTCTGGCGACAGTTATCGGTTTTACTTTTATCGATGACCTTCGCAGGTATTTCGGCAGTCAGACCTTTGAATGGGTTACCACATGGCACATGGCACTGATCGTCACAGTGGTAATAGCCATTATCATGCGAAGCCTGAAGCATTATACCTCCCTGCTGAAAGAAAGTGACAGATCCTGATAGATTATATGGGGAAGGCAATGGTCCATATCGCCGCTTTCTTTTCCATGCTTTTCTGGGGTTTTTCCTATGTCTGGTCCAAGATCGTTTTTGAGGTCTATTCTCCCCTGGCTACCATTTTTTTCCGGTTGGTGATCTCCTTTGTCACCCTCTTTCTTATCATGTCCGTTTCAGGCCAGCTCGAGCGGATCAAAAGGGAGGACTGGTGGTTGTTTCTGGTAACCGCCATCTTCAATCCCTTCTTATATTTTCTTTTCGAAAGTTTTGGATTGTTAACCGTATCAGCCACGATCAGCGCATTTATCATCGCGACCATCCCTGTTTTCACCCCTTTTGTAGCCTACTGGATCTTCCGGGAAAGACTCAGTATGATCAACCTATCCGGATTGGTCATTTCATTTTTGGGGGTACTGATGATCGTTTTTAATTCCGATCTGAGTTTTGCCGCTTCACCCAGTGGCGTGGCCCTGCTTTTCGGCGGTGTCGCATCAGCCATTATTTATACGGTCTTCCTCAAAAAACTAGCCTTCAAATACAAACCCATGACGATCATTGCGTGGGAAAACATTTTTGGCGCCGTGTATTTTCTGCCCCTGTTTCTTTATTTTGATTTTCCGGAAGTGTTATATATCGTTCCCCCCTTCAAGGTGGTCGGGGCATTGATATTGCTGGGTGTGCTGGCTTCCTCAGTCGCTTATTCCCTGTTTGCTTATATAGTAAAGCGCATCGGGATCAGCAGGGGAAACCTTTATTCCAACCTTATTGCAGTCTTTGCCGCACTGGCTTCCTATTTCGTTCTGGATGAACAATTCACACGCTTTAAATTAAGTGGCATGGCCATCATCATTATTGGCGTTATGCTTTCGCAGACAGGTAAACCAAAAATCAGGAAAATAACCGAAAAAAATATTTGAAATGGATCAACAGAAGGTAATCGTACTTGGGGCCGGCCTGGTGGGAAGTCCTATTGCTGCAGACCTCGCCAGGGATAAGGACCTCAAAGTGGCCGTGGCGGATATCAGCAAAGAAAATCTCAGCAGGATCAAACCGGACAACATTCACCGCATACAGGTCAATCTTTCCCGTGATAAAGAGCTGCGAAGCCTTGTTGCGGATTATGACCTGGTGGTCAATGCCGTTCCAGGTTTTATGGGCTTTCAGACACTGAAGGAATGTATCATGATGTCGAAAGATGTTGTGGATATTGCTTTTTATGCGGAGGATGTGCTCTCGCTATCAGAACTCGCCCGTGAAAAAGGGGTTCGTGTGATCGCCGATATGGGCGTAGCACCAGGCATGAGCAATCTGCTTGTCGGATATGCTTCCTCCAGGCTTGAAAAAACCGAAAATGTAGAGATATATGTAGGAGGATTACCCAAGGTCAGGCAAAAACCGTGGGAATACCGGGCGGTATTTTCTCCCACCGATGTGATTGAGGAGTACACACGTCCTGCAAGATTGGTCGAACAGGGCAAGATCGTTACCAAGCCTGCCTTAACGGAGGTGGAACAAATGAACTTCGAAGGGATAGGTACACTTGAGGCTTTTAACAGTGACGGGCTTCGTTCCCTGATGTTCACGGTCGATGCTGAAAATATGAAGGAAAAAACCCTCCGTTATCCTGGATATGCGGAAAAGGTCAGGCTGCTTGCAGACAGCGGTTTTTTTAATTTGGAAAAGAAGGAAGTGGAGGGACAGGTGATCACTCCACTGGACTTTACTTCAGCCATCCTGTTTGATCAGTGGAAACTGGGTGAAGATGAGGTTGACCTGACGATCATGCGTGTAGTGGTAGAAGGCAGATCGGAAGGCAGGCAGGTCAGGTATACTTATGACCTGTATGATGAGCGGGACCTGCAAACAGGAGTTCATTCCATGGCCAGAACGACAGGCTATGCCGCTACCATGGCTACCCGCCTTTTACTTCAGGGGCATTACAAGCAGAAAGGCATTACCGTTCCCGAAATGATCGGTTCACACCACGACCTGGTGATGTTTATGCTGAGCGGATTGAAAGACAGAAATATCGTGTACCGGGAGGATATCAGGACCTTTTAGGCGGTTTTGCTACGGGAACGGCGCTTCATCCGGTTGAATTTCCTTCGGGCAGATATTCTTGAAAACCGGAAAAAGCGCTGGATCTTCCGCGTATTCAGTGAATGTTGTTCAGTGCCTGACTGACCCAGCAGGAAACCTAACGGACTTAAATGGTCGATGTTTTCGCCCAACACCCTGATCACCAACAATATTGGGTGTCAGTATATTATTTTCCGAGAATTGTACGATCACAAACTGGATCACCACCCAGAAAGCATAATGTGGGGAATCCATAACAAAAAACGCATACAGGAAAGGGAAGGAGTATCCGATGATGGTTCCGTAATAAGGAATAAAATTCATGATGGCGGCAATGGCTCCCAGCAAAATGGCATAATCCAGTCCAATGATCAGAAATCCAACGGAGTTCACAATAACCAGGATACTGACAACAATGAATACACCGGTCATATAACGGATTGTAACCCGGTTGACATCATTGATGATACGTTCTGCTACAGGGTGTTTGTTGTCCGGCACAAGCATAAGCACGAATTCACGGAATTTATCCCGGTAATAGAGTAAGAAGAACACATAAACAGGCATGATAAAGACCGAGAAAAGCGTATTGAATGTAGCGCCGAAAGCTGCCTGCCATGTTCTGCCAGGGCTTTCAAAAAAATCCTGGATAATCTTGCTCACTTCACTTCTGAGGCCACCTGTCTGTATGTCAAAGTATTTTTCAACGGTACCAAACATGGCATTGATGTTCAGTGATGCCTGGTGTTTCAATGCAGGCAAGTCATCGAGGAATCCCCTGAATTGTTTATAGAAAATAAAACCTACGCCGTAGACCAGCGTTAATCCCATGATAATGGTGATAAGATTGGCAATTATCCGGGCGACACCTCTTTTTTCAAAGAAATGGGCTACCGGAAACAGCAGGTAGGCAAACAAAATACCAAGTGTGAGCGGCGTCAGGTAAAATTTAAATTCCACCAGTATATAGAACGAAAGGATCAGGAAAAGCAATATAAAACTGATCCTTACGATCAGTGGGAGCCTGATTTCATTTTTAACCATAAGGCCAATGCGTTCAATATCAAATTTACGAAAGATAAACTACTTCTTCCTTATCAATGTTCAGAATTCTTTAAATTCGTGGGTTGAAACAGCAGGACGGTTTCCAAAGCTAAGGCGGGATTTGGACCGATGAGCCGAAAGAAAGCCATTTAATATTGCCTATGGGTGCAAAAGCCAAAAAGTTTGGTGCTTTTTCCGGAGTATTTACACCTTCCATACTTACCATACTTGGCGTTATCATGTACCTGCGTCTCGGATGGGTGACGGGGGTTGCAGGACTGTGGGGCGTTATAGCGATCATTTTTCTGGCCCACATCATTTCGCTAACCACCGGACTCAGCATCTCCTCCATTGCCACCGATAAGAAGATCAGGGCAGGAGGCATTTATTACATCCTCTCCCGGTCCCTCGGCCTTCCGATTGGCGGTTCGATAGGTATTACCCTTTTTGTGGGTACCGCCTTTAGTATCTCACTCTATGTTGTCGGTTTTACCGAGAACTTTATTTCCATCGAATCCATCATGGAAATGATCAATATCGACATACCTGAGAATTACGTGATTCAGATCATAGGTACCCTCGTATTGATCCTGTTGGTGATCATCGCGCTTATCAGCACAAGCATAGCCATCAAAACGCAGTTTCTGATCCTCGGTGCCATTGCCCTGTCGCTGGTTTCGATTGTGATCGGCCTTTTCATCAACAATGCCCCTCCGGCAGATCCGGATACCCTTGTCAAACCTTTCAGCGAATATTCTTTTGAAACAGTTTTTGCCATCTTTTTCCCTGCTGTTACCGGTTTCACCGCGGGGGTAGCGATGTCGGGCGACCTTAAGGATCCCAAGCGGGATATTCCCATGGGTACTATGTTTGCCATATCCTCTGGTCTGATTATTTACCTTGCGCTGGCTTTGGGCTTCTTTTTCTTTCTCGACCAGGAAATGCTGATCAATGATTATAATTTCCTGCTGAAAATTGCCTGGATTCCACTGTTGGTCATTGCCGGGATATGGGGTGCTACCCTTTCCTCTGCGCTGGGTGGTATATTAGGCGCACCCCGGATCATACAGGCTGTGGCAAGAGACAAGATCGTACCTTCGATACTGGGAAAAGGACAAGGTGTTAATAACGAACCGCGCAATGCATTGATATTCACTTTTGTCATTGCGGAAATGGGCATCCTGATCGGAGACCTGAATGCGATTGCAGCGGTGGTGACCATGTTTTATCTTACCGCTTATGGCTTCATCAACCTGGCTTTTGCATTAGAGAAATGGGCCAGTTCAGATTTCAGACCTTCTTTCAACATCTCTCTTTGGATTGGATTGGTAGGATTTATCGCTTGTTTCATCATCATGTTCAAGCTTGATTTTATGGCCATGATCGCTGCGCTGGCGATATTGACGTTGATTTTCATCTATATCAGCCGCAAGAATCTTCACCTGGCTATGGGAGATGTCTGGCCCAGTGTGGCAGCTTCCATGATCAGGAAGATGCTGACCAATCTGGACAAAAGGGAGATGAATGAAAGGAATTGGAGAGCCAATATACTGCTGTTCTCAGGCGGTACGGTCAATCGGCCGCACCTGATTCAGTTTGGAAAATGGCTTGTCGGTCGACATGGTCTGATTTCCAACTTTGACCTGATCAAAAACAGTTCTTCCAAAGTGCTGATCACCAAATCCAGGCAGTCTTTTGAGGAAGATGTCCTTGCCAAGGACGAAGGTATATTTTCAAGAAGGCAGGAATGCAGGGATATCTATGAAGGGATCGAAACGATCTCTGCCACATATGGTTTTTCAGGTGTAGAACCCAATACCGTATTGCTGGGATGGGGCAGGCAAACCCGGAATCCCACCCGTTTCGCGCAAATGCTTAAATACCTAAGCGATCTGGACCTTAATATCGTACTGCTGGATTATAATCCAGCCGCCGGATTCGGAGATTATGAGCAGATTGACGTGTGGTGGCGTGGAGGAAGTAATAACGGTAACCTGGTCCTTTCACTCATCAAATTTATCAGGATATCTTATGAATGGAGAAATGCAACCGTCAGGTTGCTCATTGTCAACCAGGAGAATGCGAGGAAAAAGAAGAAAATTGAGAATCAGGCGAGTGAGGTACTCTACAATATGCGTATGGATGCCGAGATCAAGGTTTTGAATAACCAGAAAGATAACTGGCCAGTGAATAAACTTATTCGTAAACACTCGGCAAACGCGGACCTCATCTTCCTGGGAATACCTGAGATACAGGAGGGAATGGAAAAGGAATTCATCAAAAGAACGGATACACTATATAAAGATTTGAGGACGCTGGTACTTGTCAAAGCGTCATCATTTTTCAGTGTTTTAAAAATTGGTTCCTGAACCAGCGTTTAATCAATATTTCTAACTTTACTGCATATTAAAGTGCCACAGCCATTTATTTAAACTGAAATTGTAACGGTGAGAGAGAAAACCAGCAGACCAATATGGCGACAACACAGATAAAAAAATTTGGAACAGCTCCTGTATTCCTTACAGCCATTTCTACCATTTTGGGTGCTATCCTGTTCCTTCGTTTTGGATATGCAGTAGGGACCATCGGATTTTGGGGGGTAATTCTCATTGTTTTGCTGGGGCATTTGGTAACCATTCCAACTGCCTTTGCCATCTCTGAAATTGCAACGAACAAACGGGTGGAAGGAGGAGGGGAATACTTTATTATTTCCCGTTCTTTTGGATTGAATATAGGCGCCACCATCGGCATTGCCCTTTTCCTGTCGCAGGCTATCAGTGTCGCTTTCTATGTCATTGCCTTTACAGAAGCATTCGAGTTCTTTTTCAACTATATGCAGGAAGTCAAAGGGATATACCTGCCCAGGCAAGTGGTCAGTATTCCTGTTATGCTCTTGCTGTCTGCGTTAATATTAACAAAAGGTGCAAACCTGGGTGTAAAGGCCCTCTATGTTGTCGTCGCCATACTCATAGGTTCCCTGGTCTTGTTTTTTGCCGGTCAGACCAGCCATGCCTCAGGATCTGAGTTCAGTCTTGCTGCGGGGCAATTTCGCAACCAGGAAAGTTTTTTCCTGGTCTTTGCCATTATCTTTCCCGCTTTTACAGGAATGACTGCCGGCGTGGGGCTTTCGGGTGATCTGAAGAATCCCGGAAAGTCAATTCCGCTCGGAACTGTGCTGGCCACGATCAGTGGTATGGTCATCTATTTCTTTATCACCTGGAAATTGGCTGTCAGTGCTTCGGTCGATGACCTTACAAACAACCAGTTGGTTATGGCTAATATTGCCAAATGGGGTTTTGTTGTCATTCCGCTGGGATTGGCTGCATCTACGATCTCCTCAGCACTGGGATCGGTTATGGTTGCTCCCCGCACGCTGCAGGCCCTTTCTGTAGACCGGTCCTTTCCATCAGCCATAATCAACCGCTGGCTTTCCAAAGGGAGGCTGAAAGACAATGAACCGGTAAATGCTTCCCTGATCACCTGCCTGATCGCATTGGTTTTTGTTGCTCTCGGAAATGTGAATATCGTTGCGCAGATCATATCCATGTTCTTTATGGTGACTTACGGAACCCTTTGCCTGATCTCTTTTCTCAACCATTTTGGTTCATCACCTTCTTACCGGCCATCTTTCAAGTCGCGCTGGTATTTCTCCCTTTTGGGTTTCATCATTTCATTATGGGTCATGTTCAAGATCAGCACCCCCTATGCCATTGCTGCTATTGTCATCATGATATCACTTAACCTGTACGTCAATTCCTACCATCAGAACCGAAAAGGGCTTACCTCGATCTTCGCCAATGTGATCTTTCAGATCAACCGAAAATTACAGATCTACCTGCAAAAGTCCAGCAGCAATAAGAATTTCTCGGAATGGAGACCCAGCGTGATATGTATTACTGAATCTTCCTTTGAAAGAAACAATGCCTATCAGTTGCTCAACTGGATATCCTATAAGTATGGTTTTGGAACTTACCTGCATCGTATCGAGGGGTACTATTCGAAAAGTACATATACCCAGGCCAACCTGGAGTTGAAGAAACTGATAACGGATGTTTCCGAAGAGTCCAATAATGTCTACATCGATACGATCATCTCACCTTCCTACACCTCCGCCATTGCCCAGGCGATACAGATTCCCGGCATATCAGGTATGGAAAACAATATGGTGCTGTTCGAGTTCGATAAGGAAAACCCGGAAGGGTTGGTAGATATTATCGATAACTTCAACCTGGTTCATGCCGGCCATTTTGACGTTTGTATCCTGGCCTCGAGTCGTAAACCGATCAAATTCAGAAAGGGAATCCATGTCTGGATCAAATCGGTAGATGAGTATAATGCCAACCTGATGATACTGATCAGCTTTATCATTTCGGGTCACCCTGACTGGGCACGGGGAAATATCAGCATATTCCATATTTGTAAGCAGGAAGAACTCAGGGAAACCAAGCAAAAAATGAATGACCTGGTGATATCGGGCCGCCTTCCCATTTCAACACAGAATATCGAGATCATCATACAGAAAGAGGAAGTGTCTCCCAAAACGCTCATCAATGAGTATTCTGCAGAAGCAGGGTTGACCATTCTTGGCTTCAGAACCGAAACGATCAATCACTCCAGGGAGATCATCTTTTCCGGTTATGATGATCTGGGCAGTACAATTTTTGTGAATGCCCATAGCCGGAAAGTGATTGATTAAATCAGCGAGACTTTATTTTCAAAAGTCGTGAACACATTACAACCGCCCTGGATAATTCCTGTTCCGAAACATCTGTTTTTCCAGATGACCGGCTGTTTTTATTTGAGCTAAAGAAAAATTCCCGTTCATCAAATAAATTTCGCACTTTACGATTTGCAGGAGGGATACCTGTCATCAGCATTTTTTAACAATCTATTTAAATCATTCTAAATAAGTTAAGAACCTGCTGTTTTGCAGAGTATTAAAATAATGATAATTGGATGCATTCAATCTTTATTTTACTATTTTTGCTACCTTACATCAATGGTTTCTACAGTGGAATTGAAGAAAATCACTGAGATTGACGGAAGGCAGCTTTACCAGAGTTTCCTATCCGGCGCTCACAAAATCTTTGAGAATCAAAAACTGATCAATAAGATCAATGTTTTTCCTGTAGCTGATGCAGATACAGGTACAAACCTTGCTTCCACCATGCGGTCTATCATCGATGCATCGGTGCCGGATGAAAATCTCAAGCTCTCCGCAGTTTCCATCGCTGACGCTGCCCTTACCGGTGCAAGGGGCAATTCAGGTATTATTTTCGCGCAGTTCCTTTACGGTTTCAGTAATGAGCTGAAGGCAAAAGAAACCATCACAGTGGAGGATTTTGCTGAAAGTATGCGGAATGCCGTACGTTATGCCTATGAGGCCATCGCCAACCCTGTGGAAGGTACGATAATTTCAGTCATCAAGGACTGGGCGGAACATCTCTACCACCTGAAAGACAGTATTGATGATTTTATCAGGTTGTTGCTGGATGCCTTTGCCATAGCATCTGATTCCTTGAAGTCCACAGCAAAGCAGATGGAAGCAATAGCCAAAAAGCATGTGGTGGATGCAGGAGCCAAGGGATTCGTTGTTTTCCTGGAAGGGATGCTTGATTTCTTTAAGACCGGAAAATCGGTTAGTGTCGAAATTCTCAATAAGGATGAAGTGATCGAAGAAGAGGTGGTGGGTCATGAGGAGCTGACCTATCGCTATTGCACCGAAGCCCTGATCACAGGAGATAACCTGGATAAGGAAAAGATCCGGCAGACCATCAGGGACTATGGCGATTCCATGGTTGTTGCCGGTTCTCCTCAAAAAATGAGGATCCACATTCATACCGACACACCCTGGTCACTTTTTGTTGATGTGGGTAAACTGGGAACCATCAGCGCACAGAAGGTGGATGATATGGTGATGCAGAATGAAGTCGTTTCCAATGCTAAGGAAAAGACTGCCATAGTCACTGACTCAACATGCGACCTGCCCGTAGAGATCATTGAAAAATACCAGATACAGATGGTCCCCCTGAATATTCATTTCGGGGAATCTTTCTATCTTGACAGATTGACCATGCAGCCTGAACAGTTTTATGATATGCTGCAGAAGTCTCCTGTTTATCCATCCACTTCACAACCCGCCTTTAAAGAATTTTACAACCGCTATAATTATCTCTCCACACATTACGACAGCATTATTGGGATACACATCAGCGGAGGCATGAGTGGCACCTGGCAAAACAGCCTGAATGCCGCTAAACGGGTCATCGAACAAACCGGCAAAAAGATTGATGTAATGGACAGCCTGCGCACAACCAATGCATTGGGTCTTATTGTCCTCCGTGCTGCCAGATCACTGGAGGAGGGAATGACCCATGATGATATTGTAGCCAGGATTCCGAAATGGGCGCTCAATACGGAGGTGCTGGTCAGTGCGAGTACCATGAAGTATATGATCCGGAGTGGCAGGGTAAGTCCTACGAAAGGTCTGATAGGAAAACTGCTGAATGTAAAACCGATCATCACCATGAACAGTGATGGCAAAGCCGACTCTTTCGGTAAGCCCATGACAATGGGTTCAGCCCGTAAAATGATCTTTGCAGAGCTCAAAAAGAATATTCAAGGTAAGAAGGTATGGGGATATGCCATCTCTCATGCCCTGAACCCGGAATCTGCGCAGATCTATGCGGAGGAGATGGAAAGGCTTACCGGAATGAAGCCCGAATTTGTCAAGAATGCCAGCCCGGTACTGGTCACGCATGTTGGTATCGGTGTGGTTGCAATCAGTGTGATGGTGGATTAGCCCTTGCTATCGCTTATTCCAGCTTATAGTTGTTTTCTTCACATTGCATGATCCGTTCCGGAATTTGCGGATAAGGTGCTCTTTTTATCAATTCTAAATACCAGGGCTTTTCTCCTGTCATAATTGAATCAGTGAGAATTTGATTTTACAAGTTGAAGACGCAGTAAAATCAATTGATCGAACTCCCGCCCGTCGCTTCGCTTTGGCAGGCGGGCCTGCCTGCCGAAACGTCAGTGCAGGCAGGGATCCCGAATACGTAGTATGAGGGATCTCTGGGTTACCTTCCCCGCAGTTCTACTGCGAATAATAACTGAATAATACCTCGAAATACCTCGTGGGCTCTGCTCCGAGGTGGTTAATTTTCCTACTTTTGAAGGTTCATCAAAAAGACCCTTATGATTACCAAAGCACTCACCCATCCGCAAAGCATTGTTGTCGTTGGTGGATCCAATGACATTCACAAACCCGGGGGAAAAG
>JARRQC010000080.1:0-8168 GCA_037382165.1 bacterium
CGGCGATGGCTTTTCCGATGCCCCTGGCGGCTCCGGTGATTAATGCTGTTTTACCTGCTAATAGTTTCATTTTAATTTTCGTTTGTTTCGCTCCAAATATATGAATTTGTTTCAAGGCGTCAGATTCTCCTGTCTGCACAATTACAGTGGGAAAAAAATAAGTCCCTGACGGAAGGCGCCAGGGACTATATTATTCCGTGTGAATAAAGATAGCTGCTAGACCCATTTTACCAGCGGAAAATCCATCCGGTATTGCAGGTCTGGATGTTTCGGGAATATCCTGAACGCATAATCATGGACACCGGCATTCTGCGGCAGGAACTTGCAGGTAAATAGGGCTTAACCATGTTCAAAGGAGCCCCTGTCGAGTTCCCTGCGGTAACTGATCTTGTCAACATCTCCGTTGGTCTTGTTACCCATAAGGATTTCCACTCCGATATCTTCAATGTCAAGCCCTGGTATGTTAAGTGTGATTTCAGCTACAAAGTTCTTGCCGAAGGCCAGCGCTCCCTTATTTGAGTCCGGTACGACCAGCGATTCCACGCTGATATTGTCCCAATGGTTCCGGATCTTGTTTTTCCAAATGATAAGTTCCCGTGCATGGTTATAACCATCGCTGCGCATCCGTGTACTTGTTTTAAACAACCGGGAATAATAGCGGTCGTAATAATCCTCCACCATGCGTTGCATCGTAAAATGCGGTGCTATCTTGGCGATGGTATTCTTGATGTGGTTGATCCATCCTTTTGAAATGCCTTGCGCATTGCGTTCGAAATATAAGGGAATGATCTCCTGTTCCAGGGTGTTGTAAATGATCTCCGCATCCAGCTCATCCTGGAACTGCTGGTTATCAAAGGAACGGGTTTCTTCGATAGCCCAGCCTGCTTCGGGGGTATAGCCTTCCGCCCACCATCCGTCAAGAACACTAAAATTCATCACACCGTTCATGACAGCCTTTTCTCCGCTCGTGCCGGATGCTTCCAGCGGACGGGTTGGCGTATTGAGCCATACATCCACACTACTGGTCAAGAGTTTACCACCGGTCATGTCATAATCCTGGAGGAAGATCACCTTGCCAATAAATTGAGGCATCTTGGAAATTTCGATGACCCGCTTGATCAGGTCCTGACCCATTTTATCCTTGGGATGTGCCTTTCCGGAAAAGAGGAAGATCACCGGACGCTCTTTGTTATTCACAATAGCAGCCAGCCTGTCCAGGTTGGTGAATAACAGGTGAGCCCTCTTGTAGGTGGCAAACCTGCGGGCGAATCCAAATATCAGCACTTCCTCTTTGAGATGCTCCATGGATTTGAGCATCACTTTGGGATTTTCGTGACGCAGGGTAAGGTCTCTTTTTTGTTTTGCCTTCAGGTTCTTTATGAGTTGCCGCTTTAATTGGAGACGGTTCTCCCAGATCACCTCATCCGGTATATCATAAATTTTCTTCCACCGTTCCGCATCGGGCTGGTTCTTTTCAAAATCATCACCGAAGCTGCTGCGATAAAGTTCCTGCCAGATTTTGTCGGTCCAGGTAAAATAGTGGACACCATTGGTTACGTAACCAATATGAAGTTCCTCACCATAATAACCGGGATATAGCGATTTAAACATATCCCGGGAAACCCTTCCGTGGATCTTGCTTACGCCATTGACTTCCTGCGAAAGCCTCGTTGCCAGGACACTCATAGAGAATTTCTCTGATAAATTATGAGGGTTGAACCTGCCAAGCCCCACGAATTCGTTCCAGTTCAGGTTAAAATACTCACTGAAATGAGAGAGGTATGCCCTCATCAGGTGTTCTTCAAAAGCATCGTGTCCTGCGGGAACAGGTGTATGGGTTGTAAATAAAGAAGCGGATTTGACCACTTCCGCGGCTGTATGGAAATCAAGGCCTTCACGTTCCATCAGGTCCCTTATCCTTTCGAGCGCACTGAAAGAAGAATGGCCTTCATTCAGATGAAATACCTGGGGTTTGATGCCTATTTTCTTCAGCAGCCGGACACCGCCGATACCCAGCATCAGCTCCTGTTTCAGCCGGTGTTCATTATCACCACCATAAAGCTGGTAGGTGATGGCCCTGTCCTCTGCAGAATTCTCTTCCACATCGGTATCCAGCAGATAGAGCGGTATTCTGCCCACGCTCACCTGCCATGCTTTGGCGGTGACATTTCTGCCGGGCAGGGCAATGGCTACTTTCACCCATTCACCGTGCTCATCCCTTACCGGAACGAGAGGCAACTGGGTGAATTTCTGTGGTTTGTATTCAGCGATCTGGTCTCCATGCATAGATAGGCCCTGCTTGAAATATCCCTGCCTGTAAAGCAAGCCGACACCCACCATATTTTTATTGGAGTCGCTGGCTTGTTTCAGGTAATCACCCGCAAGGATACCCAGGCCGCCGGAATAGATCTGCAGACTCACATGCAGTCCGTATTCCATGCTAAAGTATGCCACCGTTTCAGCCGGTTTCAGCTCCGCCTGTACCATGTACGCTGTGAAGGCCTGGTATACTTTATTCACTTTCTCATTGAAACGTTTATCCTTGATGAGCTTACCGATATTATCGGCCGGCAAGGATTCGAGTAGCGCAACCGGGTTGAATTCCTTTTCCTGCCACAGGTCAGGGTCAATTTCGCTGAAGAGTTCAATAGCTTCCGTGTTCCATGACCACCAGAGATTATAGGCCAGTTCTTTCAGCGGATGCTGGCTTCTTGTCAGTGCAGATTCAACCAGTAATTTTTTCCAGCTTGGTCGGTCATGACGGATCTGCGCTTCGATACGATGTGTTTCTACCTTTGGGACAGAAGGAGCACTGGGCATGCGGTCTCCAGCCCTTTCCAGTGCAACTTTCCAGGATTCAAAATATTGGGAGACAAACAAATCCCATAAAGCTGACTTAAATACCTTCTGGGTTTCCTTTCGCCATGATTCAACATCCTCTGCAGAAATTAACTGGTAGATGATTTTCATGATCTCATCAACAGCTATTTCATCCTTGCTTTCTTCCCGCTGAATCACTGATACGCTGGGCGTTTTTAGCTTGAAGTGTCCACTTACCCAGGCACCGAATCCGGCTACTGCCGTTGTCACAGTGGGCACCTTGAAAGCAATGCTTTCCAGTGGAGTATATCCCCAGGGTTCGTAGTAAGAAGGGAAAATGGACATGTCCTGACCGATCAGGAAATCATAATAATTGAGGTTAATGACTCCATCGTTTCCGTTGAGGTATGCCGGCACAAATATTACATGTACCTTGTCCTCTACCTGATTGGTAATACCATTGGCATTCAGCGCATTGAGTATTGCATCATGCTCCCAGTTGTTGAGTTTGTGTGTCAGAAAATGACTTCTTTTTTCTTTGCCCCTGAAAACATTGGTGGGGCCCCTGTGATCGCTGGGAATGGTGATGTATGCGATGATATCACGCTTCAGTTTGGGGTCACGGTTTAATTTTCCGAGGGCACCGACAAACAGGTCGAGCCCTTTATTCCTGAATTCATAACGACCGCTGGTAATCAACAATAGCGTATCGTCTGCATAATTTTTTCCCGTAATGGTGCTTGCCGTTTCCACAGCTTTCTTGCGTGCGGTCTTCCTGCGTGTATTGAAAGCTTTACCCTTCGGAACAAAATTTTGTTCAAAGCCGTTGGTGGTGATGACATCGGGCTGGCGTCCCAGGAAATGGGCACATTCCCGCGCAGTGATACTGCTCACCGTGGTGAAGGCGTCGGCTTGTTGTGAGGCGATGGTCTCCAGGGAATTTTTACTTATAATTTGGAAATCCCTCGCGGTTTGCTCAGGATTGTATTGTTCCATATTCTGGTAAAGCGGCTTTCCGTGTCCGGATATGGAGCGGCCTAGTGTGGTGGCATGGGTTGTAAAGACCGTCGCAATGTGAGGTGTTTTATCTTTCAGGTACAGCACACCGGTACCGGTCATCCATTCATGAAAGTGGGCTACTACCTTATCGGTACGTTCAACATAGAAATCGGTGAAGCTGCGGATAACCTGACCCGCATTGTAACCGAAAAGGGCAGGTTCAACATAGTCCCATGCCCCATGGATAGAGTCAAGGTGATAGGTTTCCCAGAAGCGAGCAAAAATCTCGTCCTTGCGGACATAGAGATGCGTAAAATCGACAAGGATTACTACGGGATTGCCTGCAACATTCCAACGGCCGATACGGACTTTCAGCCCTTCTTCGGCAGCATTCGCTTTCCATTCGGTAAATAATTTCTCATCTTCTGTGAAATCGGGATTTCGGGTGGTTTCTTTCCAGACATCAGGACCAATAAGAATGTATTGATCATGATAGACATCAGCGATACTTTTTGCTTTGGTTGACAGAACAGTGTATATACCGCCGATTTTATTGCAAATTTCCCAGCTGGTCTCAAATATATATTGGGGTTTATAATTCATTATTCAATTAAATTAGAGGGAGTTTCTAAAAGGGTGCAAAGCTACAAATATCCAATAATGTGCACACTTTAATTTTGTTAACAAAGCGAATACTTAACAGTCCCTGCCGGAATTTGGTTCATAAAAACGGGAAGGCTTTTCGCAATCGGTTGAAAAGTGAAAACGAGAAGCTCAAGGATACCAGTTAGGTTCAAAAAAGTGAGCAGTGTCATCTTCAAAGCGCATCATGCCATACACAATGCAAAACTCCCGGAATCCTACCTCTCAGCCGAATAGGTCTTTTAATTTATCTTCAACGGCTTTGCGGTATTTCTTGACATCAGATTTCCTCACCTTCAGCTCTTTCTGTAACTCTTCGTACTGCTTCTTCGCCTTTTGGGTCATATTGGGAATGATCTTCTCTGTCAATTCCTTCTCAGCATCTTTCATGGCTACTGCGATGTGCTCGATATCGACCTCTTTGAGGAGTTGCTTGAATTTTGCATTGGACAGGTCCTTGATGTCATCAAAGTCCATTTCTTTACTTTTGTCAATGGTTTCCTTGATTTTCTTACCTGCCTTTGTCGACTGTTCCCTGGCAAACCGGCCCGCTTTGCCGGCAAATTTTGAGGCAGCTTCCCTGATCTCTTCAAAATCAGCTCCTTCGTAAGTCGTGTTTTCCTCAATACGAAGGATAAAATCCGACAGCACATTCATGTAATTGATGAATGCATCATAAGGGGAACTGTAGGGGTTGAAATATTTATGGACCGCACCGTCGGAAAACCATTTGGTGCACATGTAATAAAAGTGATCTGAATTCTGTAACTTCAGCCAATCCTGATGAATTTTGGGATCGGTGCAATGATTCACCTTTTTTTCGAGGCTGTAAAGTTTGGCAAAAGCTTCATCCTGAAGATCATTTCCCAGCCAGGCAGTCACGTCGCGTTCTTCATCCGCCCATGAGATAGGGTAGGGCACGTGTATCGGGGCGACCGGCTGGAGATTTTCTCCCAGTTCGGCTGGTGTTGCAAAACTGAATCCGGGTTTGGCAAGTATCTTACCGGGTAACTCTCCGATGAAATCAAATATACCGGTCTGCTCCCATTGATGCTCGCCGAAGGTTTCATAATCCATGAACAGGTTGATCACCTCGTCTTTTTTATCTATTTCTGACAGCCAGTCGACATACTTTTTGGTCGTAAGCGGCCATCCTTCCCAGTCTTGTTGTGAAAATCGGAAAGCAATATCATCGCTTAACCTGAAATTTTTCAGCAGGATCTTTAAGTTGGGATTCAATGCGCTTGCATATAACAGGTTGGGGCTTCTCCACCCCAGCACATGCTTTGCTCCTTCAGTAAGCATTACCTTGTAACCCATTTTGGCAACCCGGTCACCGATCTCGTCTGAATAGATCAATTCCGTATTTCGGAAGGTCGTTGGTGTCTTTCCGAACAGATCGCTGATTTTCCGGGCATGCTTTTGTACCTGCTTTTCAAATTCATCGCCTTCTCTCAATGAAGCCAGCGAGTGTGCATATGTTTCCGCCAAAAATTCAACATTCCCTGTTTTGGCCAGTGATTTAAAGCTCTCCAGTACTTCCGGCGTATACATCTCGAACTGTTCCAGGGCCTGGCCGGATATCGAAAAGGAAACCTTGAAAGCGGAACCAAACTCCTGAATCAGGTCCAGCAGGATCTGGTTCATCGGCAGGTAGCATTTCTGGGCTATACGCTGCATGATGAAACGGTTGTTATATTCATCATAATAGTCGTGCCTGTCTCCAATATCGAAAAACCGGTAAGTCCTCAGCCTGAACGGCTGGTGTACCTGGAAATAAAAGCAAATGGATTTCATATTATGCATTGTATATTATGTGTTTATTTATTACAATTTCAATGGATCATGTATGTTTCCACGGGTTGGTCAGGCTAACTTCAGGATTCGACGAAATCCCTGTATACATTTTTCACATGTAAGGCTGCATCTTCCCAACGCAGGCTTTCCACTTCCTCCTTGCCATAACGCTTAAACATTTTGGGTAAGGTTTCATATTTGCAAAGGCCATAAATGGCGTCAGCCATGCCGTCCACATCCCAGAAATCTATCTTAAAGGCATGTTTGAGGATCTCAGCGACCCCTGATTGTTTTGAAATAACTACAGGGACATTGATCCGCATGGCTTCAAGCGGAACGATTCCAAAAGGTTCTGAGATGGACGGCATGACAAAAACGTCGCTGAGTGCAAACATCTTGTTTACCGCTTCGCCCCGAAGGAAGCCTGTAAAATGGAATCTGTCGGAAATACCTAGTTTGGCGACGCGTTCGATCATCCGGTAGAGCATATCACCCGAACCAGCCATCACGAAACGGATATTCTTTTCACGCTGAAGGATCTTGTTGGCTGCCTCGATAAAATATTCCGGTCCTTTCTGGTAAGTGATCCGGCCCAGGAAGGTGACCACCTTTTCATCCACATTTCTTTTCACTTCACCGATCTCTTTCATCATGGCCTGGTCGACGGCATTGTATACCGTGATGACCTTTTCAGGATTGATACCGTATTTTTCAATAACAGTCTTCCTCGTAAGGTTGCTGACCGTTATCACCCTGTCGGCGGCTTCCATACCGGAGCGTTCCATTTCATAAACAATCGTATTTACATTTTCCCCGGTCCTGTCAAATTCAGTGGCATGCATATGAACGACAAGCGGCTTTCCCGATGATTTCTTGGCCGCTACTCCGGCAGGGTAGCAAAGCCAGTCGTGCGCGTGGATGATGTCAAAATCCTCCTTCAGTGCAAGTGCTGAGGCTACCAGTGCATAGCGAGAGACCTCTTCCATCAGGTTGGGTCCGTACCCTCCTTCAAACTTATATTCTTTCGAGAACACCCGGCTTGAAAAGGACTCACCGGTTTTCTTTTTATCTTCGACTGCCTTGGCAAAATCTTCCGGTGCGACATAGGGGATGATGTTGGATCCGATTTCCATATATTTCACCTTTTGCCAGAACTCGCTGTATTCTTCATCCGTCAGGTCGAATTTCATATCACTGGCATTGACGAGCCTTACAGCCTGCTGATCCTCATCGCCGTATGCTTTGGGAACCACAAAGATCACCTCGACATTATGCTTGGCCAATCCCTTGGTCAGCCCAAAGCATGCCGTTCCCAGACCTCCGCTGATGTGTGGCGGGAATTCCCAGCCAAACATTAATATTCTCATACCTTTTGTATTCTTATTCGTTTTTTCAGTTTCTCTTGTTCAGGTTGTCAAGCATCCACCTGATGCGTAATAGTTCCGCCACATTCCAGGCCTGAGAGATTGCTCCTCCGGCAAGGTGCGGAGGGTCACCGTCATATACTTCCGAGACTGTGCCGATGCCGTTGTTATGCATTTCCTCTTCAAACCTGCTATAAACCATTTCTATGAATTGGGCTCCAGGTTTACCTCGTAGTTTTAAATAGGCATCGGAGAAGGCTCCCAGTAACCAGGGCCATACCGTTCCATGGTGATAGGCCATGTCGCGCTCAATCTGGTTTCCAGCATATTGTCCTTTATAATCAAGATTCTTTGGAGAAAGGGACCTCAATCCTTTAGGGGTTAACAACTCCTGCTCTACCACCTGCAGCACCGAATTGCTCACGAATGCACCAACCGGAGAATTTGGCATGGAAACAGCAAAGATCATGTTGGGTCGCACACTCCAGTCTTTTGTTTCCCCATGAACCACATCGGCAAGGTATCCCTTTGACTGATCCCAGAATG
>JARRQC010000081.1:0-4762 GCA_037382165.1 bacterium
GATTTTCCAAAGCGGACATTATCATCGAGAGAACATACAGAACCCAGGTTCAAACCCATTGCCCGATGGAAACCCACGGAGTTGTCGTCGATTATAACCAGGGTGAAGCAACGGTGTATGCCTCTACCCAAAATACACAAGCCGTACGGGATAATTTTGCAGAGAGTTTTGGTCTTCCAAAAAGCAAGGTCAGGGTAATCTGTGAATTTATGGGAGGTGGTTTTGGTGCCAAGCATGGCCTGGGAAATTTCGGTGTCATGGCGGGCTACTTGTCCAAAAAGTCAGGCCGGCCGGTAAAACTGATGTTAGACCGGAAGACAGAGCACATCAGTGCGGGAAACAGGCCCAATTCCGTTCAATATATGAAGCTTGGCGCCATGCGAAATGGCAAGCTTACCGCATTAAAACTAGTATCCTACGGTACGGCAGGTGTCGGGTTGGGCGCGGGTGTGGGACACATCGCCCAGGCTATGTATGAGTATGATAATTTCAAGACCGAACAATACGATGTCTTTACCAATGCCGGACCCGGTGCGGCATTCCGCGCTCCGGGAAATGTTCAGGGTGCATTTGCCCTCGAGCAGCTTATCGATGAGCTGGCAGAACAGCTCAATATGGATCAGCTAAAATTGCGTGATATAATCGATAAAAGCGAAATCCGTAAGGTAGAACGCATCCGGGGAGCCAAACTTTTCAACTGGGAAACCCCGAAAAAAGCAGGCAGTGATCCGGGACCGGTTAAGAAAGGTTTTGGTATGGCCCAGGCGCACTGGCCACGGTTTGTTGAACTCGATTCTACTGTAGAGATCAGGGTGATGCGTGATGGCGCGGTAGAGGTACGCTCCGCGGTACAGGATATCGGGACGGGAACCAAAACAATCCTCGCACAGGTAGTGGCCGAAGAGTTGGGATTGAATGTGGAAGATATTACGGTTTTGATCGGAGACACCCTGTTCCCCATCGGCCCTTCCTCCGGCGGCAGTAAAGTAACCGGTTCCATCACCCCTCCTGCACGCAATGCTGCCTATGAGATCAAGAAAAAACTCCTGGACATCGCAGCGCAAAGACTGGAAACGGAACCTTCCAATATTCAAATTGAAAACGGGTTTTATGCAAGCAAAGACGACAGTGACAAGAAGCTGCATTTTAAGGAAGTCCTGAGCCGGATGCGGACATGTCGGCTATGCGCTTTATGAAGACCGCCTCATGGATAGGGATACCGGCCACCAGGTCAACGCCAATTTTGACCAGTACAAAATGCCTTTTTCTTTTGAAATCCCTAAGATCGAGATCGAGATGATCGAGCTTTACAATGCCCGCTCTTCAACGGATGCAGCAGGAATCGGAGAGCCGGCAAATATTGCAACTGCTGCTGCCATTGCCAACGCCATCTATAATGCGATCGGTGTCAGGATGTATGAGTTACCCATAACGCCTGCCAAAATACTGGCTGCGCTACACAAAGAAAAACTAGCAAAATATGAATAGATTCAGCTTTTATAAGGCCGGTAACCCCAGGGAAGCACTGGAACAGGTGAATGCGACGGTTTCTGAAACCCTTCAACCGAATCCCCCGGAATCTTCTGCAGTCATCAAAGCAGGAGGTATCGATATACTGGATTTGATGAAAGAAGGGCTTTCCGCTCCATCGAAGTTGGTCAGCATCAATGAAATTCCCGGTATGCGGGATATGGTTTTTGATGAAAAGAAAGGTTTGCGGATGGGTGCAACCGTTACCCTCTCGGAAATTGCCGGTCACGATACAGTAAAAGAACGGTACTTTGCACTCCATCAGGCTGCCGCAAAAGCTGCCACGCCACAAATCAGGAACATGGCTACACTGGGTGGCAACCTGGCACAACGAACAAGGTGCTGGTATTTTCGTTCGAAAGCGCATGTTTGTTTCCGGAAAGGTGGAGATACCTGCTTTGCCCGGTTTGGAGAGAATATCTACCATGCCATCATGCAAAATGATGATTGCGCCAGCGTACATTCATCCTCCCTCTCAACGGCTTTGCTCGCTTTCGATGCAGCTGTGGAGATCACCAACGGGGAAGGCAAAGTGAAAGTAGTACCGGTTGGGGAATTCTTTGTCTCTCCATCAATAGACCAGACCAAAGAAAATATCCTTAACCGCAATGAATTGATCACTGCAGTAATTGTACCCACGCCAAAAGAGAATGTCAGGAGCCATTACACCAAAATGGGGGAAAGGGAATCCCATGACTGGCCCATCGCAGATGTTGCCGTTGTAGCTGAAATGAACGGTGCAAAATGCAAAAAGGCGCACATAGCCCTTGGCGCAGCAGCACCTGTCCCTCTCCTCGCCAATGCAGCTATGGAAATGATCAAGGGTGAAACCATTGACGAGGAAGTCGCAGGCAAAGCAGCTTCAAAAGCTATGGAAGAGGCTACACCACTGTCACAGAATGCATACAAAGTACAGGTCTTTGAGACACTTATTCGGCGCAATCTGCTTGCCATGCTGTAATTTGCACTTCCTGTTTTGAACCTATTGGGATGGATAAGTTAACGCCTAAAAAGAACGCAATCTGCAGGTACCTCAGGGCAAAAAATTCCTTTGGCATGATGGAGGGTGGTGAAGACCCCTGGTACGGCATTGAGGATCCCAATGCAACCTTTTGGTGTGTCAGGACTTCCGGACCGACAGGGCCGGACAACAATGTTTGCAGCATGCATAGCTGCCTGCCCGGGAGAAAATGCTACAAATCCCCGGATCATGCAGATAACTTTTAGGAATTCGACTCATCATCTGAAGGAAGTGCCCTGAAAACTGATCTGTTGGACAAATAAGTCTTTTTTTAAGTACAGGATGAAATCAATTTTTGTCAAATCACTTCAAAGCCTTCAGGATTATGAAAATATTAGTATTAGGTGCTACCGGGAGAACCGGAAGACTGGTCATGGAAGAGGCCCTGAGCAGGGGGCATCAGTTGGCTGCTATAGTCCGTGAACCGGAAAAGTTGAAAAAAGACAAGGTTGAGATCGTACAAGGCACACCCTATGATCAGATGGCAATGGATAAAGCCATAAGGGGATGCGATGCGGTAATCAACACTTTGAATGTGTCCAGGAAATCGGACAACCCATGGGCTTCTTTACGGGCTCCTGAAGACCTGATCTCAAAATCTGCATCGCATGCTATCCGGGCCATGAAAAAAGAGGGTGTTAAGCGGTTTGTTGCCCTCAGCACGATCGGTGCGGGTAGTTCCTGGAAAAAATCTCCCGTCATCCTCAAGCTCATGGTTAACTTCAGTAATTTAAAGTATGCCTTCAGGGACCACAGCAGGCAGGAAGAAATCCTTGAAAAGTCAACCTTAGATTATACCATTTGCAGGGCACCCATGCTTTCCGACAAGAAACTGGATACCGATGTGGTGGCAACCTCTGAAGGTATAAAACCGGCAGGCATGTTGTTGAGCAGGCATTCCGCGGCAAAATTCATGGTTCATATCATTGAAAATAAGGAGTTTATCCGGGAAACGATTCACATTTCCAATAAACCGGAGTAGGCAGTACAAATTTCTGCCTGAATCTATTATTCCATGCAATTCCTCAGGAGAACTGTTTTACCCGTTTTGTTGGCCACCATTTGGATCAGCCTCTCTGAATTTGTACGTAATGAAGTCATCGTCAAGAGCTATTGGACCAGACATTATGAGAACTTAGGACTTGTTTTTCCTTCGGAACCGGTAAATGGTGCCATCTGGGGTTTATGGTCGTTCCTGTTCGCCCTTTCCATCTTTATCATCTCCAGGAAGTTCAACTTATGGCATACTACCTGGTTATCCTGGTTAACAGGCTTCGTCCTGATGTGGGTAGTTATCGGAAACATGGGGGTTTTACCATTTGGCATGCTGCTTTTTGCCATTCCATTGAGTTTTCTTGAAGCTTTTGTGGCAGCCCTGATCATAGTCAAAGTCAGTAATTGATATGGGATGATAGAGATAGGTTGCGGGGTGTATTCAGTCTACAATCAAGTCGGGCATCAGTTGCCCTATTTTATTTCCTTTATCCCCATACTCCAAGAATCACCAAAATGATCCACCCCTTTAGTATGCCATTTGCATATATTTGTTCATTCAAGTGCAGCAAACATGGATCTGTATTGCAAAAATTGTGATCATCGGCTTGACGGGTCTGACAATTACTGTCCCCATTGCGGGCAGAAAACAGACGAAGAGCTGACCATCAAGACACTATTCAACAATACGATCAGCAACTATTTTTCGGTTGACGCCCGGTTTTTTGTCAGTTTTTTTCCCTTGTTGTTCCGACCGGGCTATTTACCCGTAAAGTTTGTTGAGGGGAAAAGACTCAGATACCTTCATCCTGCCCAGTTTTACCTTTTTATTTCCGTTGTGTTTTTCTTCCTTTTATCCATCGAATCCAAAAAGCAACAGGAAGCGCTCGATAAAGGGATACTGAGAAACATGGAAGTAAAAATTGACACGGCGGCCATCAGGGAGCTGGATTCTGTCAACAAGATGTTGGCAAAGGAAAAGGCAATTAATCTTCATCGTGAAGCTATTAAAGATTCCACTCCTGCTGATCTGGGGGTGTCTCAGATCGTGCAAATAGGTCTTGGTCAATCGGCACTTGATTCGCTGATCGAGGCAGGCGCTCCCGAGCTTGAAAAGCTACAAGCGTTGGGATACAGGGAAGGATCTGCAGGTTGGAAGAAAATGATTTACAGGCAGGCCCTGAAGATCTATGAAAGCCGGGGAGGAGGCATTTTGAA
>JARRQC010000081.1:4842-5875 GCA_037382165.1 bacterium
TGATCGGTGAGATCCCCTCCTGGATAAACTGGACACTGCTTCTTTCGACACCACTTTACCTCTTAATAGCTATTAAGAAGTTCTACAGGACGGGCTATTTTAAAGCTGTATTGAAAACTTCAGCGCTGGGGGTCATGTACCTTGTGTTTATCATACCGACATCTATCATCATACTGGTCGGGGTAACTTTTCTCCTTTACTAGTTCACAGAACTTTAACTTTTTCTTAACCCAATTTAACCCATCTTAACGGAATTGAAAGAATTTGGATCGTATACTTGCCATTGAATATTTTAGTCATGAACAGGCACAGTATCATTCGGTTATCAACTATTCTGCTCACCATCACATTTCTGGGTGCAGCAAGTGTTTTTGAGCAAAAGTTAAGGGAAATACCTTCAGCCGAAGCGTATTCAATTTTATTTACAGATGATACATTATCCTTTCCCTGTTATTCCATGGGATGTTCACAATCTTCTGTTCAGAAAAGGGAATCTGTAATACGTATCAGAAATGAAGAGAAAATTGTGCTAAACGGAAATCTCATGGACCGAAAAGGAAATCAGGCATCGAACCTGACAGATTTTACCGGCGATATATGGATTACCGGCTTTCCGGTCAAACAAATGGAATCACCATAGGAATTGGCTTTCCCAATTTGGCATTGTTTATCAGTAATCACTGATTGCATTTCGTTTCCTACGCCAGTACTCAATATACTTCTCCTGGGTTATCAGTCCTACCGTGCCATCCCATATACCTCCCAGGCCCATATAGTCCAGCACCTTGACCACGAGCACATTGACACCATCCTCATGAAGCACTCCCGGCGGGATATAATATCCCCGGAATTGCTTGTACATGTCTGAATATTTCTGCACCGTCTCAATTTCAAAATCGCCGGACTGGCCAATCAGCTTTCCATTGATATACACCATTTCAAGATCATCAATGCGGCCGAGCAACAAAACCATCCGCTTTCCGGAAAATTGGCCATTCAATTCAAATTCCGTAACATAGCAGGCCGTCCCGTC
>JARRQC010000081.1:5979-16319 GCA_037382165.1 bacterium
CCGGGAACGACAATATCATCCCATGTCTGGTATTCTTTAGGTGATGGCAAGTCGGCGCAGGATCCGATTTTAAATTTCCACTCACCCTGCAGGTCGATCTCAGGGTAGATGGCCGTCTTGTCTACCATAAGCCCCACTTTACCATGAACGATTCCCCCTTCACCTCCCTGGTCGTAGACACGAATGGCTACCGTCACTTCCGGAGACTGATAAAGTATTTTATGCGGCACCATATACAGGCGGCGTGCATTATAGGCTGTCGTATAGTGAGGCGGAAACCGGCCGGTATGGCCAATTTTCTTCCCGTTAACATATACCTCATCCACATCGTCTATATAGCCCAGCTGCAGATAGCAATTGAGGTTTTCCGCTGATTTTGGCATTTGAAATGTCTTCCTGTACCAGGCATAACCGTCGTAGCCATGAAAACCCTTTTCCTCCCAGCTTCCCGGAACGCTCAACCATTCCCAGTTGGAGTCGTCAAAGTCAGGAGCTGCCCATTCCGGGTTATCACCGATAGAAAATTTCCATACCCCGCTTAAATCCAGGATTTCATCCATTTTCTGACCCTGGAAGCGTACCGAAGTCATCAGCAGTATAAACAGGAGCGCTATCGGACCCCAAATCTTTATATATTGATTAATCCTTTTCACCGGAAGAGCTTATTCGAATATTTGTTTAAAAAAATCATCCCAAAAGTTGTAGGATTTCTCCTTCTGCTGTGCCCGGAGCAATTCATAGTTGTCGGGCGTGATCAAGCCCACCGGGCCTTCGTAGATACCCCCCATGATCCCGGTGTCATATACCTTGATGGTAATTGTATTGTTGCTGCCTGCCCTGAGTGTACCGGAAGGCACATTATATCCGCGCAGGATGAGATGATCCGGAATATCTTTATTATCCCTGGTCCGCAGATCAGCCACCGTTCCTACCCTTGTACCGTTAATTTCCACCTTATCCACATCATCAACATAACCTACAACGACCATCATATTTTCAGTATTGAAACGTGCGGGCAACCTGAAATCCTTTGTATAAACTGCACTGCCGTCATAGGTGGCATAACCCAGGCTTTCCCAGAAAGCAGGAACATAGATCAAACCATCCTTAATACCATATATATTTTCTGGTTTCGGCGATACTGTATTGATCGTTTCAAATTCCCAGTATCCCGCCAGGTTCAGGCTCAACAGGTCATTATCCATATCATGATAGATTCCGACCGGTCCACTGTATATCCCACCATCAAGGTATTCATCATAGACCCTGACGGCAATTACGTTTTTCCCTTTCATATTGAGAAGTTCAGCAGGCAGGGGATATTTGCGCGGTACTGTATAAGCTGTCCTGACCAGGGGTGGGAAAACCCCGGTAGTTCCGATGAGCTGACCGTTGAGGTAAACCTCATCCACATCATCTATCTGGCCCAGGCGCAGCAACAGGTCTTCCCGGTCCAGGGTCTCATCCGCATCAAACACCTTTCTGTACCATGCGTAACCGTTATAATCCACAAATCCGCTTTTCTCCCAGCTTTGCGGAACATAGACCACATCCCAGTCGCGGTCATCATAATCCGGCATGGCCCATTCGGGATTGTCTCCTATGGTGAACCGCCAGGTACCTTCAAGGTTTTTAACGAGTTTCAGGTTCTCAGCCATTATCGGCGACACACACATACCCATTATGAGGAAGAGTATGATCAGCCTGCCGAAAGTCCTGGCAAAACGCCTATTTATTAATTGGTTCATCTTGATTTTTCATTGGAAGCAGCGCCCCGGATGGCAAATGTAGCCAAATCCGGGGTTCGCTGTTTTCGCAACTCATATGTAACTATATTGGGTCATGAGACTGCAACTTAGGCAGGCCTGTATTCAAATGCCATTCTGAAAGTGAAATAGTTGTCTTCAGCACCATCCTTACATATTACAGGATGTTCTTCAAGCGTTTTGACCACGGCGGCTTTCAACGTTTCATTTGAGCCGTCAATCTTTGCTACTTCCACTTCATTGTTTTCATTGATATAGCAAGTGACAATCAAAGCGCTTTTCTGTCCTTCATTGAGGATTTCTTTCACCTCGAGCAGGCGCATGGTACGTTCGATCTTTTTAAGAACTTTCTTATTACAATCGGTTTCTTTTTCGTGTACAACCGGTTGCTGTGCAAATGCAAGGCTTGATCCCATCAGAGCCAATGCGAGAACTAAAATTTTTGCTTTCATTTTTTTACGTTTTAGGTTAGACATCATTCCAGTTTTTCTGTTCAGGGGCAGCTTATGATTGAGCTACCATTTTATCATGAACAATTAATTTATGATGCTAAAGTACTTTGGCAGGAAGAGACAGGTGTCACCTCCCTGTCAGGAGATGTCACCGAATGTCATGAAAACGTGAAAAAATATCAGTAAAAATGTTAATAAACTGATAATCAATAACTAAGGGTCAGATGCGTGCGATTAAATTTTAAACTGCCAAAAGCATTCAACAATCTATCGCCTGAAAATTATGACATTACTATTACCCTGCCGGCCTTTGTCTTACCTCCCAGTTTATATGGTAAACGTAAATGCCAGCGGGCAATCCGGTAAACTTTCCTGTTCATCATGGTCCGATTGATGGTGATCCTAATAATAGAAAACATATATTATACCGGTCTTCAGCTGGAAGCGGCCTGCCGGATATACTGGGGAAATCCGTATGACATCAGGATTTTTTCATGAATGAACAAAAAAGCAAATAGATTTGTATTTTTATAAACACTTTGTATGAAAAGACTCTATATTCTCACTGTCCTGTTTTTTCTGATTTTCACAGCAGTTGCGCAGGAAATAACGGTTTACGGCTTTCTCCCGTCCGAACCTGATCCGGATTTCTTGCGGTTGGGGCACCTGGATCCACTCACGGGAGAGATCATCAATGAAGATTCGATCTATCCAGCCATCGCTTATGCATTGGGGTCTTCCTCCTTCGATGCGGTAAACAATGCGATGATGTTCATCGGCCTGGATACTGCGTTCCATTACAGGCTTTACACGCGCGGCATCAGATCCCAGACAATCTATGACCCCATGATCTATGGAACAATCAATGACCTGCAATATGACATGAACTCTACAAACACATACGGTCTGGGCAGTTACGTGGTGGATTCGACTTTACTGGACAGTGTAATGGATATCTGGATCTATGACTACGGACTTCGATTTCTTTCCATTGATCAGGAAGAAGGTACGATAACGGAATTGAAAAAAATGCCTGACTTTGCAGCATTTCCGGTAGGATCAAGCACATTCGATGCCAACAACGGAAGGTATATCATCAATGCTTATGATACAGCCTTTACAGAAAGACTGGTGATCATTGACGCGGAAAACGGGGATATTATTTCAAAGGAACCGCTTGAGCTGAATCCCGGTGACTATCTGAACAATCTGGAATACAATAACGAAGACAATAAAATTTATGGTTTTTACAGGGGCGGTAACCTGACTTATTTTTCACTTATAAGTATAGACATCAACGATGATTATGCCATAGACACCATCTATGCTTTCAATGACCTCTTGTATTTTATGCAGGGAGCAGCCGTTTTCCATCAGGAAACACAATACTACATCATGTTTTACATTGATGAGGATAATGTTTCACGTATTGCCGTAATCGATGTGACATCGGGAGAACTTGTCGCCAATCCTGAATTCACGGGGACGCTAAGTGAACTGGAGGTGGACAACACCGAATATGCACTCGAAAAATATCATGAAACGGTTGCAGTCAATGAAATAAGGAGCCCTGACAGGGTGAGTGTATATCCCAACCCGGTACAACGGGGTAAATCCCTGACATACAATTTGGATTTTGCCCCTGATAAGCTACATGTATTTGATCTTTCAGGCCGGCAATGGGAGCAAATCAATTTACCTGGAGCAGCCCATGGAAATTTTAAACTCGGTGATTTGCCGCCGGCTTTATACATACTTACTTTTGAAGGAAAGGATCGTACAATTAGTTACAAGGTCAGGATATGGTAATCGGGTTAGCTTACCTTTCTTTATTCTCTTTTTTCTTTTTGTTTTTCTTTCGGAACAGCTTATCAAAGAATTTTCTGAATTTACTGCGGTCTTCCTTTGGTGATTCTAAGACTGTATCCTCTATTATTTTCGTTTCATCGGGGTCCGTTTCCCTTTTAAACATCCGGTTGATCAATCCACTCAATCCCTTTTCCCTGAATGGTTCACAAAATGCAGTATCAGCTACTTCATGTGTCCAAACAAAGCTGGTCAGGTATTTTTCGCGCTCTTGTGGGCTATGGCTTACACCTGAAAGTATTTTCCCAGCTACCGGCAAAGCCAGAACGGATCCACTTCCCTTGCCACTCCTGAAATGCACCTCAGGTGAACTTGCCCCCATCCAGGTGCTAACCACCAGGTCAGGTGTATAGCAAATAAACCAGGCGTCACTGTAATTTTGAGCTGTTCCGGTTTTTCCGGCCAGATCCGAACGGATTCCATATTGTGACACCATTTTCTGTCCTGTACCTTCCCGTACCGCCAATTCCAGCATACGGGTAATCTCCTCCGAAACCACACTTTCCATTACCTTACTTCTCCCGGCACCGGCCTGTTCATAGATGATATTACCTTCCGCATCTGTAATTTTTTCGATCATGATCAGTTCATCCGGGATAAAACCACCATTAGCGAAACCGGAATAAGCCCTTGTCAGTTCATACAGGGATGCATCCAGAGCACCCAGTGCTAAGGCTGGCGTCTCTTTATAAGGCGCATTCAAACCGAACCGCCGGATCAGGTCGCTTATTTCTTCATGCCCGGTCTGGAAATAAATGTCAACAGTAGGTAAATTCAGTGATCTGCTAAGGGCATACCACATCGCTACTTTCATTTTATCACTGTGACTTTTATCGTAATTCTCGGGCATCCATCCGTCATATTCTTCATATTCATGCAGGCTGTTATCAAAATAATCGCAGGGACCAAATCCTTTTTCCAATGCGGCAGCATAAATAAAAGGCTTTACCGTTGAGGCAATCTGTCTTTGGGCATAAATAAGATCGTAGGGCAGATATCTGTAATGGTTGCCTCCCGTCCAGGCGAGCACTTTGCCTTTCTCAGGATCAACAGCCAGCACGGCAGCATGCAGCATCTTGTAATAATGCCACAAGCTATCTGAAACACTCATGTTCATCGTTTTCAATCCTTCCGTGGTAAGGATCTCCATTTTGTGTTTTTCCTTCCATGATGCAGGATCGAAATAGGTTTCCAACATTTTGGCCTCCCAAATGTCTCTCATCCCGTAATACTGTAATTCTCGGTCGAGTAAAGGCTGCATTTTCTTTAACTGGGCCAGGGCCGCCTCATTTGCCTGTCCTTGAAGCTTGCTATCCAGGGTTGTATGAATGGTGAGCCCGTCTTTACGGATATCATAAGGAACTCCGTTCTCATCTCGTAGCCTGGCCAGAATCTCTTCTGTGCGATTTCTAACCTGTGCAATAAAATAACCGGCGGGTGACTCCAACTGGTAATTGGTATATTTTAATTGCAGATCCAGGTTGGTCAAACGATCGGCCTCTTCATCGGTCAGGTAGCCCACTTCCGCCATAAGCTGAAGTACCTGGTTCCTTCGTCCGACTGCATTCTCCGGGTAGAGCCGCGGGTTGTACCAGGTATTGGCCTTCAGCAGTCCGACAAGTACAGCCGATTCTTCAACATGCAGGTCTTTGGCATTTTTGTCAAAAATCCTCTTGGCAGCTGCCTCCACGCCAAACACCTCTTCACCGAAAGGGACGGAGTTCAGGTAAAGCAGAAGGATCTCCTGCTTACTCAAAACTTTTTCCTTACGATAGGCGATCAGGGCTTCACGCACCTTGCTGACAGGCAAGGAAAGGAAACTGTGATCACCTCTCCCATAGAGATTTTTAACCAATTGCTGTGTAATTGTGCTGCCCCCGCCCGAACTCCTGTCGCCAAGCATCAGTGTCTTGAAGATCACACGCAGGTAACTTCTGCTATCGATACCGCTGTGTTCAAAGAACCGGCGGTCCTCTGTCGCGATCAGCGCTTCCACAAGACCTTCAGGCAAATCTTCCCATCGGATATTGGTACGGTTCTCGGCAAAGAATTTTCCGATCAGCGTTCCATCTGAGGCGTAGACAAGGGAAGCTTCTTCATTGGTTATCTCCAGAAGATCACTTTCCGAGGGCAAGGGACCAAAAACACCGATATATACTGATCCGATGAAGAGCGAAAAAGATAACGCCAACAGCAGAAGCAGTAACAGGAATATTTTAAAGGTTCGTTTGAGCCACATGGGTCAGGCAAAAATAGTTTCAAGTGTAAACGATTCAATAGAAAAAGTATTATTTCGCAAATCTTTAATGAAATATTGTTTGATACCTGCTGCCTGCTTGACTGATATCCCAAAATGAATGACAGACAAAAGGATATCATACCTGATGAAACCCATTACAAGTTACGCTGTAATTCTCCTGGCCCGCAATTATCCTCCAAGTTCACCGTTTTCAGAAAGAAGAATAGCCAGCCATTTGGTATTTGGAATCTGCCACATGATGATGATCAGGATGGCAGTGACAGGTACTGATAGGATCATCCCGACCACTCCCCAGATGCTTCCCCAGAAAGCCAGTGTCAACAATACTGTCAGCGCGCTGATGTTCAGGCTTTTTCCCATCATCTTGGGCTGTACGAAATTGCCCAGGATAATCTGAATTACTTCCAGGACAGCAAAAACATACACGAAATAAAGCAGGTCACCGAACTGAAATACAGCAAGTACTGCAGGCAGGAGTGAAGAAATGAAAGGTCCAATGTAGGGAATGAAGTTCAGAATGAAAATAAGGAATGCCCAGAGTATCGGAAAATCAACGCCCATTATGAGCAAAGCAACATAACTGATGACAGCGGTGATAAGGCTGATGACTACCATCTGGTTAACATAGGAACCGGCAGCTTTGTCTATCTTCTTGATAATCTGGTCAAACTCATAAAGTTTTCTTCCTTTCCCCGGAAATAATTTTTGCACTTTCTTGGTGAAGGAAGTTTCCTCAAGCAATAGAAAGATGACATATACAAAAACGACAGTAAAATCAGCTACCGCAGAAGAAAGTGAATTTACAAAAGCTGTGATCAGTCCGGCAAAGTCCAGGTCCGTCAAGGTCTGACGTGCATATTGAATAATTTGCGGATCATTTATGTAAGATCCCACTTGCTGCACAAGATTATCCAGTTTCTCCCGGTATTCAGGAGCCAGTTTATTCATCTGGACCACATTAATACTTATCAGCTCAAATATTCCGAATCCAAAGAGGAAAATAAAGATCATCGCGAAGAATCCACGCCACCATCCCGGCAATCTTTTACCCCGAACAGATATCTTACCGATCAGGTTCTTGATTTCCTTAATCACATACCACAAAATAATGGCGATGAAAAATGGTTTAATGATCCCGTCAAAATAAATGAGTCCCAGTATAGCTATCGTAAGACTTCCAAGGGCATAGAATATCCCCTGTAGGGTTAGTCTTTGGAGCAGCGGTTCATTTTGCATGTTGCAGTAGTTGTTGGTTATAATTTACGAGGGCGAAAATAAAGATAGTTGCGATATAAATTCAAGTCCCGTACTTCCTGCCATCATGATTTCTTCAGATTTTTTCAGGATTTTTATCCTTTTGCTGGGCAGGAAGGGAACAGGTGACTTTCTTCCCAAAGAGGCGGTATCTGTATCTTGCAATGATATCATAAAAGAAATCCCGGACAGGTCGGGGAATCAGGATCAGCGGATAAAGCGCGGGCCAGGGAAGATTCATTTTACGGGCTATCCTCAGTGCTGCAGCAGATTTGGTATAGACCTTACCTTCCTCGATAAATACCACGCTATCCGGAATTATTTCATAACTGCTTTTATATTTGAAATGTTTCCTAGCCTCTGCTGATTGGTTGGTGATAAAGTTAAAAATACCCTTCCGGTCATTCTTCATGATCAGCCGGGCTGCATGATGGCAAAGCTTGCAATAACCATCGACAATAATGAGGTTGTCCACATTTTGCTTTTTCATAATATGCGTGGAAATATTACAGCGACAGCCAGTGAAATTGTTCTTCCAGCGCCAGGAACAGGACCATCCGGTGAGGGTCACGGCAGTGGAGACCATGATTACCGTCCAGATATACTCCTGAAAATAGGCACCGTTGCCCGAAAGCAGGTCGTATCCCATGAAGCCCAGGGCAAAAGCTGTCAGCAGATAGACAAAGCCAATGAATCGCATTCCTGAATCCCCTACATTCATATTACCGGGAAAGATCAATGTACTGTATTCCATGTCTTTACTGGTAATGATCCGGAAGTACACCATGAAACCCACAATATGTGCGAGACCATGAATAAATAGAAAAATGGCTAGCCCGATATTCATCATCCATGCCTAATAAAGGATCTAAAAATAAGGAATTGCTGTAAAACGATTAAAGTTTGGCCGGAGAATTGTTAAATAAATCTTAAAAGATTAACCCTGATTACCGCCACAGGAAGTTCTTCACTATTTTCGATTTACAGATCTATAATATTAACAAACAGCATTGAACAATGAGCTATCTGAACGAGGTACAGAAAATGTATGACATGTTACGACAAGGTCAGATGATGGATGCATTTGAAAAATTCTATCACGAAGAAGTGATCATGGAGGAAGCGACCGGCGAAATCCGAAAGGGAAAGGCTGCAAATCGCGAATTCCAATTGAATTGGCTGGCTTCAGTTGAAACCATTCACGGCGGGGGTACACATTCTGTGACATCCAATGAAGAAACAGGCCATACCGCAGTGGAATCGTGGATGGATATTACTTTTAAAGACGGCAACCGCATGAAAATGGAAGAAGTAGCCATACAGAAATGGGAGGGTGACAAGATCGTCCGTGAAAGATTTTACTATAACATTCCGGGACAATGATCAGCGGATTGGAAAACATAGAAAACATCAAAGGGGCCTCTTGAATTTCTCGATTCAATTTCCTAATTTTACTCAAAACAAAAAATGAGGGATATGAAAAAACACTTTACCCTGCTCATTTCGCTTTTATTCCTTTTTGCATTGGCCATCCAGGCGCAGCTGAACAATCCCTGGGTTGTCCCTGATGAATATAAGGAAATGGTCAACCCGACTGAGAACAACAAAAGTTCCATGAAGATCGCCAAAAGTCTGTATTCAAAGCATTGTGAGACCTGCCACGGCAAGAAGGGACTGGGTGACGGCGACACATCTCCCAAGCTGAACACTGATCCGAGTAATCTCACTTTGATCGATCTGGATGTGCAAACTGACGGCGAGCTTTTTTACAAGATCCTGACCGGAAGAGATGAAATGCCGGCTTACGAAAATAAAATTCCGGAAGCCGATATATGGCTGCTTGTTAATTACATCAGAACCTTCTATCACGAAGATTAATTGCGGAACGAGCGGGTTGAATTTTGATTCCGGGTGAATTTCTTTATCTGCATGATCTGAGACCTTTTCAGGGCGCGGAGGTCAAAGAATGCGATCCCGTCAGCCCCTCCCCTGAAGGCGGCCTCCATGGCATCACTAAGTTGTGAATCTTTTGCTAAGGCCGGAAGATACAGGCCGCAAAATATTTTAGTTTCCCTGGGAATGACCTGTCTGTTGATTTGCATCACTTTCCGGATCCATGCGGTATCCTCCAGGTAAAAATTATGGTAGACCATCGGGAAGAAATAATCCAGGTCCCAATGGCTCCAGTCTTGTCTGACCATTTCCGTAGCCATCCGAGGCGTGGGGAATACAGCTGCGGAAATTGACAAACCTTTGTGATGGATGAAATCCCTGAACCGTATGACAGCGTCATTCAGGGCGTTGAGCCTGAATGCAAGCCATAAGGAATCCGTCCCGACATTTTCACTTTCTATCGGATCATAATCGTAAATGGCTTTAAATTTCGATCTCATCAGGGGGTGATAGCCATAATCAAATTCCGGCATGATATGGTCCTGGACCAATCCGTATTTATCCCATAATCCCCTGGGAAGGATGGCATCCACATAACGTATATAATCCATGTGGAGGCCGCTGAGCCCCTCCACCCTGGTAAGCGTGTCCATTTTACCCAGTATAAAATCCTGCACTTCAGGTATGGCCGGACACATGAAACGGTAATAATCAACATAGGCTTTTTTGTCAGCCAGCGAATGCCCCTCACGGTTGTAACTCAGCCATTCCTTCCTTGCATCGCCACGGTTCATCGTCCAGAACCAGGCATGCACTTCGATACCATGAGTTGTTGCCAGGGGGATCACC
>JARRQC010000082.1:0-8147 GCA_037382165.1 bacterium
GTCGCCCAGCAAGATACGATCCGCTTCATTTTCATTGGTCATTGTTACCAGGACGGCGCAGGAGGTACAAAAGTGGACTACAGGGTCGAATCCTTCGATTTTTCCGGATACCAGGGCGTTTGGTTGGGCGGGGATGTATGTTCTGAAGCCATGCTGGATTATTCCACGGTTCAGTATATCGACAGCTTGTTTGACCTTGGAAATCCTGATACCCACTGGTCGCTGGGAAACCACGACGCGCGTAATGGCAACTGGGAATGGTATGAGGAGTTCAGCGGCCGAAAGACCTGGCATGCCTACTCATCCTATGGCATCACCCGGTTTGTCCTGAACACCAACCTGGTACCTACCGATTGTGAAAGCCTCAACGATCAATATGAAAAACTAATTAACACCATCGATACAGTAAGCTCCGGAAACCGGCTGGTCCTGATCATGCACCATGGCATCTGGAGGGATGTGCCAGGATTGCCAGCGCCACCTAATTATGCACAGAGCGACCTGACGTATTGGAATGCAAATTGCTTTGCAATGGGAAATACTTTCGTTGAAACTGTCTATCCGCACCTGGTGGATGCAAAAGAGCGGGGTGTAGAGATTTTTTGCATATTGGGTGATATGGGTGCCGGACCCAAATCCATCGATTACCTCTCAGATGACGGTATTCATTTTCTGGGGTGTGGGCTAGATCATAACGAACCTGAAGATAAGGTGTTGGTTTTTACGCTTGATAAAAGCAGCAACGAATTGACCTATAAGTATTACCTGATCAATGACCTGTTGTCCTCCCAGGTTATCTCACCCTGAATGCCTGTTAGTTATATCAACAAAACCTGAAATAGGTCCGGGCCCCTCCTCAGTATGACCTGATTGCTTTTATGGCCCGGGAAGGATGATGCTTTCACAGCATGATTACCCGGAAATCACTGCCAGTAAACAGTCAAAAAGTATATTGCTCAGGAATTCAGTTATTGTGGTGATGGCAAATCTGAATATTTACCTCACGACCAGTTTACCTTGTATTTTTTCCTCTTTGCTGCCTTCTTTGGAAATCCTGTAAACATAGATGCCGGCAGGAAGAGATTCCACATTGAATCGGTAATCAGGGGGAGTCAGGGCATAACTTTTAAGGGATAATCCCTGCAGGGAAACAATTTCCATGGTATAGAGGGATTGTACCGCCGTGGTTTTGACACTGACATTGCCCCATGCTGGATTCGGATAAACGACCCATTGCTCACTGGTAGACGTATCAATACCATTGATCAGTTGCTCGATCATGCCATCTCCGGATACCTTGGCCAGCATCATGTCAGAACCTCCAGCCCCGAAACTTCTGGTTGTTCCTATAATGGCGCAACCACCATCAGATGTTGCCACCACCTGTTTACCAAAATCCAGGTCATTTCCGCCAATGGTCAGATCCCAGATGGTTTCTCCTTCCGCATTGGTCTTAACCACGAAAAAATCCGGCGAGTCTTGCTGTCCAAAACTTTTTGTGCTTCCTGCCAGGTAAAGGTCTCCTTCGGCATTGATATCCATTGACAGGCCATAATCATATTCGGATCCGCCAAAGGTCTTCTTCCAGATCTCATTTCCCGCTTCATCAACACGCATCAGTACCATATCGAAACTTCCTGCACCTGTACTCATGGTGCTTCCGAATAAATAGTAACCTTCCTGGGGTGCCCTGACAATATCACGGGCGAAATCGTGTCCCGGGCCGGGGAAGACCTTTCGCCAGGTTTCCGTTCCTTCGCTGTCAGTCCGGATCAGCATCCAGTCGGCACTCTCCCTTTTAAAATTGTAATGGACATCGTGGTTAAAGGAAGCCAGGGAGCCGAAGATCATAACAGAGCCGTCTGCCAGTTCCGCAAGACTGTAAGCATAATCATCGAACGTCGTCCCGTAATGATTTCTCCAGAGTTCGTTTCCCTGGTTATCGGTCCGGATCAGGAAAATGTCGCCATGAGGTTCATATCCTCTTGAATAACCGAGCAGGAAAAACCCGCCTTCGTCAGCGGGATATACCCTGAATCCCATGTCCAGCAAGGGAGTGCCATAGAGCTTGTCAAAAATACGGTTGCCGGAAAGGTCTGTCTTCAGCAGATAGACATCTTCACGCCCATTTCCGTAATCCCAGGCATATCCGGTAAAAAGGTAACCGTCAGGCAGCGGGATCACAGCATAAAAATGATCCTGGTGTTCCCACCCGTAAGTTTCAGTCCATTCTGTACTTCCCTGGCGGGTAATTTTTGCGGCATACATGCTCCAACTTCCTGGACCATAGCTTCGTGAAGAACCGGCAAGTAAATAGCCGTCATCCTCTGTCAGACATATTGAATAGCCGGCATCATTATCCGGACCACCGAAAGTCAACCCCGGATCCTGTGCGAAGATCCATAAAGGAAAAGCGGCCAGGAGTAAAATGAACTTAATCTTGCATCGTGCAGGTAAAGACATCTTGGATCAATAATTTACAAATATCAGAATAATGCGTATGCGATATTCGTGCAAATGATAAAAGTATCACCCATTACCGGGATTGCTCATGGAAGATAATACTCATGCCTTTAAACTTGTACCTTTGCAGGGCATATTCAAGATTCTTGATAAGACGAAAATGAGGTCTTTTAAAACCAGTGGCGCTATTGTATCGGTCCTTTTTTTGCTGATCGGAATTTCTAACGCCTCCTGCGTAAGGAGAGATTCCTTCCCGGTAGGAAAAGTTGCTTTCTGTGATGCGGAAACGCTCAGCAAAAACGGAAAAATTTTCGTTGACACAACCGGTGAGAAAGAAAAGTTTCAAAACGGTCATCTCCAGACGGATCTTGCTGCTTTCGGAGGGAATCATTCGGCCATGACCATTCCCGGCAAGTCACCCTTTGCCATGAAATATACCATCCGCCATGCAGGACCTGACTGGTATTTCAAGGTCAGTGTATGGCGTAAATCAAAAGATGGTAAGGGCGCGCTGGTCGCCTCAGCCAAAGATGCCGGCCAATTTTACATGGCCACTTCCGAAGCTGTGGATCACCGGGGTGACTGGGAAAAATTACAACTTGAGGTTTACACACCTCCCACATTTTTCAACGAAGAGATTTCTATCTATGTCTGGAACAATGGATCGGATACAGCCTATTTCGATGACCTGCGGATAGCGCGTTTGCAAAGAAAAGAATACCCGGTTTATGAAGGGGAATACCTGGCCATTGTTTTCGATACCACTGACTATATTCAGATCATGGAGAATCGCAGGAAGGCATTCGCTAAAGGCATTCTGCAGACAGAGGAAGACAGCTGGGTAAAGGGGCTGGTATCCGGAGGAGAGGAATTGATGAAAGCCAGGATCCGTCTGAAGGGTGACTGGCTGGACCATCTCTGGGGCACCAAATGGTCGTTTCGGATAAAAATGCGGAAACAGTTCGCCTGGAACCGGCTCAGGGTATTTTCAGTGCAAACACCGGTAGCACGGGAGTATCTCAGGGAGTGGGAAGCCCATAAGTTATTTGAATGGTATGATCTGTTAACGACCCGGTACGGATTCATCCCGCTTTTCATTAACAATGAATCCCGCGGATTGTATGCCTGGGAAGAGCATTTTGATAAGCAGTTGCTGGAATGGCGCTACCGCCGGGAGGGACCTATTCTAAAATTCACTGAGGATGTCTTCTGGCAGATGCAGCGCAACAACCTGAATTATGATGACAAATGGCGCACCCTGCCTTATTTTGAAGCTTCGGTGATCATGCCGTTCAAAGATGGAAAAACACTTTCTTCCTCCACCCTCTATGGGCAATTTATGAATGGCCAGAAGCTGATGTATCAGTACAAGCACCGTCTCAGGAAACCTGAAGAGATCTTCGATATACGAAAGATGGCCGGTTACTATGCATTGAGTGACGTGCTGAAGATCAGCCACGGTATGGTATGGCACAATCAAAGGATGTATTTCAACCCGGTTCTCTGTAAACTGGAACCCATCGCATTTGATGCTTATGGCGATCACCGCGAATTTGAAAGCGGGATAGAGATCAATTCAGCCTATGTAGCACTTCATCCCGGCGAACTAGTGAACGCTGAGGACGCCATGTATTTTGAACTGTTTAAGGACAGTCTGTTTTTGAATTACTATCTGGAAGCACTCGAGCAAATGACGGATCCGTTGAATGTAAAGGCTTTCAAAGAAAGTGTGCGTTCAGACCTTTCTTATTATGACTCCTTACTGCTCATTGAATTTCCACGGTACGAATACGACAAGGATTTTATCGTACGGAATGCCGCCGAGATCAGAACCTACCTGCCCGAACTTAAAACCATGGCTTTAGAGATCATTTCCGGCGGAGGACCAAAGATAAATGTAAGAAAGCAGGATTACAGCGATACGTTGCTGCCTGATAATACCGCCTCGCTATTGGTCCATGCCTATCTGGAGAACAAGGCTGATTCCGGATTGTTACTGCGTGTCAACAACTTCAATCCCCAACCGGTGATTCTTCTCGGCACGGGGAAGGGAGATAAATACATTGATTATTTCTTCCATCCCGAACCTGAAATGGAGGCTTTTATTGGAGATAAAGAGGTGAAAATGGAAGTTACCGCCGATACAGCTTCTGCCTTCCTTTTTTATATGGTGAAAGGCAGGTTTGAGACCTATCGTATCCCCATTTTTATGTGGCCATATCCTTCCGGGCAAACCGCCCAGCAGGAAATTATGAAGTATGTTGACCTGGAACATCATCCGCTGATTGAAAGAATGGATGGCCGGAATGTGCATATTAAAAGAGGTGTTTCAATGACGGATCGTCCCCTGGTAATCCCGGCAGGTTATGCCGTTTATTTTTCAAAGGGAACAAGCATCGATTTTATCAATCAATCGATGTTTGTCAGTTACTCACCTGTTTTTATGGAAGGTAGTCCGGAAGAACCAGTTATCATCACATCATCGGATTTTTCCGCACAGGGATTTACCGTACTGCAGGCTGATGAAAGATCGATGCTTAACCATGTTCAGTTCAATAACTTAAATACCCTCGATCATAAGGGATGGATGTTGACAGGTGCGGTCACTTTCTACGAATCGGATGTGGATATCCGCCATACTACTTTTTACCGTAACCAGTGTGAAGATGCGCTCAACACCATAAGGTCCGAATTTATAGTGGACAAATGCCGGTTTGAATACATTTTCGGAGATGCTTTTGACTCCGACTTTTGCAAGGGAGAAGTACTCAATACCGCTTTTGTAGATGTCGGGAATGATGCCATTGACTTTTCTGGAAGCAGGATACATATCCGTGATGTACTGATAGACAGGGCCAACGACAAAGGAATCAGCGGTGGTGAAGAGTCTTTCCTGAATGTTGAGAATACCATAATCAAAAAATGCGCCATTGGCTTGGCATCGAAAGACCTCTCCAGCGTGGAATTCAGGGACGGTGAACTCAGGGATTGCAAATACGGATTGGTCCTGCTCCAGAAAAAACCGGAATATGGTCCTGCAACGATCATCTTCAATCGGTCTTCCATCATTCAACCCGAAACTGAGATGGTCATCGAAAAAGGATCAAAAGTGGTAATAGATGGTAAAGTCATCGAAGGGCAAAAGGAGAAACTAGCCAAAGTATTTTACGAATGAGGGGACTGATTTACTTTTTCGTATTTATTTTATTGTTAGCTGTTCTTAACAGTTGCCGGGATAGTAACGGGACATCGTATTCCTTTTTTGTGGCAGGCCATATTTACGGAAAGCCAACGGACAGCAGCCTGCACATTTACCCACCATTCAAAAAGCAGTTTACTTATATCCGCTCTTATCCTGACATGATCTTCGGCATCTTTACCGGTGACATTGTCCGGCATCCGACGAAGGCCAGTTTCGATACGCTCGTTGCTGAATTGACCGAACTGGGATTACCTTACCATATCGCCCCTGGAAATCATGACATGGGAAATCCAGAGCTTTACAAGCAGTATTTTGGTGATCATGCGCACAATGGAAGGACTTATCTGAGTTTTGTCCATCACGAAGACCTGTTTATCATACTGGATGGCAACTTGAACCGGGAAAACATAACCGGCGGGCAGCTTGAATTCTTAAGGGCCACCCTGGAGAATTTCTCAGCTGAAAGCAACAACATCTTCATTTTTGTACACCAACTCATCTGGTGGAATAAAAACAATGAATTCAGGAATGTCGTAACGAACTGGCCGCCTGTCGTACCCGATACCAATAATTTCTCCTCCGTGGTTTCACCCATGCTCGCCGCAACGGGGAAGCCCGTCTACCTGTTTGCCGGCGACCTGGGAGCCAACCATCTTGCAACACCTTTTATGTATCATGAGAAAGGCAATTTGCATTTTATCGGAAGTGGCATGGGGCAGGGAAAGGATGATAATTTTATCATCGTCCGGGTGGGTCCTGACGGTCAGGTAAACCTGGAACTGATTGCACTACAGGGAAGTAGGGACAGGCTTGGACGACTTGAAGACTATAAATTACCTTAATATAACCCATATCCAACATTCTTAGCAGCCTCCGGATTAGTATGATTTGATTTTCTATCTTTGCGCCCGCAAATCATTGGTTAACAAACATCCGCACCATGGACAACAGGTGGAATCTCTTTCAGAAGTTTTTAATCACACAGGAACAGCAGATCTCGGTCACCGATTTCCTGATTAATTCAGCGGTGATCATCATTCTGTCAATTCTGCTCGAACTGACCTACATTAAATGTGCACGGACCATCTCGAACCGCAGGCAATTTGCAGGGGTCTTCCTGCTGATCGCTTTCACCACCATGCTGATCATTTCGATTGTAAAATCTTCCCTGGCACTATCCCTGGGGCTTGTGGGTGCGTTGTCAATCGTCAGGTTCAGGGCTGCTATCAAAGAACCTGAAGAGTTGGGTTACCTGTTTTTTGCCATTTCCATCGGACTTGGACTAGGTGCAAATCAGACCGTTATCGTAGTCGTCGCCTTTGCCATCGCCATGCTCATCATCTGGGCGCGCTACTTTCTTAAGAACAGGAAGCCGGGTCACCAGAACCTTTACCTTAATTTCCAGGCTGAATCAGGTAAGGCTGACCTCAGGGATGTAGTGGGCGCCGTGGAGAAAATATTTGGTAAGTATTTCCTTAAACGCTTTGATGAGAACGGGGAACGGATAGAAGTTTCCTTTCTGATCGATTCACCAAAGTCAGAAAAACTTGCCGATTTCCGCAAGGAAGTTGAAAAATTTGGTGAATCTGTGCGGGTTTCATTTGTGGAGAGCAAATCCTTTTAAAGATGTTCTTTCCCGAGTTCAATGAAGGAAGGGCACGTTATGAGCGTAAGTTCGTGGTGGAAGATATGAGTTACCACGACGTGGAGCAACAGATCAGGATACATCCCTCCGCTTTTTCACCGATCTTTCACCCCCGCCATATCAATAACATTTACCTGGATACCCACGAGCTGGATTTCTACCATGAAAATGTAATGGGGAAGGGGAGCCGGAAGAAAGCTCGCGTCAGGTGGTACAATGACCAAACAGGACATATTGAAAATCCTGTCCTTGAGTTTAAAGTAAGAGAGGGAATGCTTGGGGACAAGCTTTCTTTCCGATTGAAACCTTTTCGTTTTGATCAGCAATTTACTTATGATGTGCTTCTGGAAAGTTTTGGGTTTTCCGAACTTCCCGCTTGGGCGATGGAAGTGTTGCGTCAATTGAAACCTTCACTGCTCAACAGATACCGCCGCCAGTATTTTGCAAGTTTTGACGGCCATTTCAGGATCACGCTGGATGATGAATTAGGTTATTACGCCATCGGTCCAAACAATAATTCTTATTTAAACCATTACCTCAATGATCAGGTTATTGTTGAGCTAAAGTACGAACGCCATCTGGATGACAGGGTAGCCCAGGTTACCAACCGACTCCCCTTCCGGCTGACCAAGAGTTCAAAATATGTGAATGGGATAGATTATCTTCACCCGATGTTGACCTAGTTTTGCGAATTGGGTTTGGAAGTGTAAGATTTGTTGTCGGTTAATTTCGTGTTAACTTTCTTATTACTCTGATAGAGAGGTTTAAAGCTGTGGGCTAATGAAGAATTGCTGAGTATGCAGAAATAATCTTCTTTAACTCGTCCGCGCCCATCCG
>JARRQC010000083.1:0-17114 GCA_037382165.1 bacterium
TTTTCTTGATTTTTATCCGTTTCATTTTTCCGGTTTCCGGATCCCTGAACGAATAATACACGAACCAGCCAACAGTGCCGTGGTCTGGCCTGTAGACTTTTGGATAAATGAACTTTTTTACCATGACTACTTTTCGAATTGTAGTCACTTTCCCCGCATCTTCTATCTCACTCATTCTCCGGCTGTTTCTCTTCTCTTTTTGTCCCTTTTGTCCCCTGGGATTTTTTACCTCTCTATCACATTCGTTTTCAGCCTGTTATGAACTAAAAGCGGAAGGTAAGGGATTCGAACCCTTGGTCCGCGTGAGCGGACAACGGTTTTCGAGACCGCCCCGTTCGACCACTCCGGCAACCTTCCATGGGCAAAATTAGAAAATCAAGCTGAATGTGGGTAAAGTTTATTTACGAAAGGTGTAGAGGGTTTTGAGATTTGAGTTTGGAGTCCGGTCCTGAGAAGTTTAGGTGATTCCTTCCCATTTCAAATCCAAAATACAGAATTGACAATTTTGAGTCCTGCCTGCCAGCAGTTTAAGTCTGTAGCATGAACCTCTTCAACCTTCACTCTTTCATCTTCCCCAGTTTCCTAACTGTCCATGATATTTCGTCAGCCGGTGGCGGTCCAGGTCGATCTCCTTTTCTATTATCCCGATCAGCTTATCACGGGTTAATTCCTTCCGGGCCAGGTTCAGTATCCGCTTCCTGGCAATGATCCTTTGCTCCAGTGCGTTCATGTTGATGGCAGTGGCCACATCGCGCATGATCAGATAATCTTCTTTGGTGGCTATATTGTGTTTCATCCGGCTTTCCACGAAAAGCCTCGTACGCGTCCTGGGTTTTTCTTTCGGCGGCTTATACTGAGCGGCACGTTTTCCAACCTGGGGTCTCATGATGGCGTGTTTTTAATCAAAATTTGTTTGTTAATATAATCAGATATCTTTTATAAAGTAACCATCATTAGCCAAAAAAACTTTCTTGAAGTTGACCGGTCTTTAGCTGTAATAACGGAATAAAACCACAGAAGGTGATTTAATATTTGAGAGCTATCTGTAAAAACAGAAGCACACCCATGCGGATGTGCTTCCTGTCATGAAACCTAAACTACACCTGATCGCAAAACCGGATGTATTATTTTACCGAAGCAAACGAATCATTTGCGTTGCATTGTTTAGCCTGGTCCGCAACGGTTTCCGTGTTGAACGGAATATCATTCACAACGGCTTCTTCCTCCATTTCGAATACCTCATTCATGGCCGTTTTCATGTGGTACATTTTCACTACGTGATCTGTGTCGAAAGGAATATCGTCTACGTTTTTTTCTTCAGCAAAATCAATATCCGGGAGATACATCATATGTACAACCATTTCAGTATCAAAAGGAATATCGTCAACATATTCTTCCTCGTCGAATGCCGGAGGATTGTTTGCATGGGATGTCTGGCTCATCAATAGGGTAAAAATGATCATTCCCATGATCCATATGGTGATTTCAAGATTCCTGCTGGTTGAATTCCTTCTCTTGTTTGTGATTTGAGTTTTCATGACATTTTAGTTTAAGCATAATTCCTGATACAAAATTAGGGTGATTCCACAGGCCAGTAAAGTATTAATCGGTGACTTGCAGTGCTTTATCGGTGAACAGGTGATATGGTATAATGAACCTGAACCGGACTTTCCTCTTGTAAGATCGGGGAAAAGGATTTGATGAACATTTTATACCCGGATTCGTTTGATTATTAGTATTATAACCTTTAAATTTGTAGGAATTCAAATGAGAATGGGCCGTTTAAAACGCCATATCATACTGCTACTGATTTTCTCAGGGATCATTTCTTCCTACGGTCAGGATATCATTGTAAAGACAAATGGTGCCCAGATCAATGCCAAAGTGATTGAAATAACAGATGATTCCGTAAGATTCAAGAACAAAACGCTGGCAGGTAATCCAATCTTTACCCTGCCCAGAAGTGATATAAAGGTAATTGAGTACTGGAACGGGAAAAAGCTTTATCTGCGAGGAAGTTATACCAACATCTCCGAACAGGATTCCTCATCATATATAACAGGAGTAAAGTCAAAACAGTATAACGTCTTCATTGAAGGCATCGCTTTTCATGTCGAGCGTTTGTTTACGGAGTACCGCCTTGTGATGGATTATTCACGCCATCCGGATACGAATTTTATTATTTCAAAAGGAAAGATTGAATTTGAATTCGAAGAGACGCGGGAAAATTTTTTTATTAAATATTTTCCTACAGGAAAAAAGACCGCATTTTCTAAATTCACAGTCGGAGAAGAAGGGGAAAATAAGCGCTTTGGTAAACTTTCCAATGAATTGCTCAAAGGAATGGCAATCTACTATGATGACAGTGTCAGCCAAATACAGCTTGACAGTCTTAAAGCCATTGAACTGAGAGAAATGTTCTCCGGAAGGGATATCCGGTACCAGCCCTAATTCTTACTAAACACCAGCTTATTCAGAGAGAATCCAGGTAAAGAGGTTCCAGATACCTCCCCTATCAATTTGCCAAGTCCTGATTTCTTTTTCTCTGTCAACTTCACTTCGAATTCGTCAGTATAATCCTCAAGGTCTTTCACACGCCCTGTACCGTCATCAATCAAAAAGCTCATAACAGTACCATCCCAAAAGCTAATTTGAACATACAAATTGTCCAGGTGAAGAAGTTCGGTGCCCGTTTCCATCATATAATTCATCACCCCCTTTACAAGACGCAGGATCTCAGTTTCCTCTGCTGCCGGCTTACCTGCCATATTTTTGGCTGCACCGTTCAGCACTTTGAGGACCAGTTCATCTCTTCCCATTTGTTTAGCATTTGAATGCGCAAAGGAAATGCAGAGCTCCGATGAGTGCTTTACAGCCTGACTATACAAAAACTATACTGTCTTCATCCGGGCCATCACAAATTATATACAAGATGTACTATTGTTAATATAATCAGTGTGTTATCAAAAAAGCATGACTACAGATGCCGGTTATTTTATGAATAAAAATTTTGGATTCATTACAAAACACCTATACTTTTGCACTGTTAAGTTATTAACAAGAAGATGGCGAATATTGAATCGATGGTCCATTTGCCGCACAAAACAATTGAGCGGTTAAGCCAGTACAGGCGGGCACTGCTTTTGCGCCTGGAAGACGGGAAAACCCATATTTTCTCCCATGAGATCGCCAGGATTCAGCATATTACATCGGTACAGGTGCGTCGCGACCTGATGTTGATCGGATATTCGGGTTCGTTGAGAAAGGGTTATAATATTCAGGAGCTTATCGATCTTATCGGCGACATTATTGACAGTCATCAGGGTATTAATGTCGCCGTAGTGGGTATGGGTAACCTGGGTAGGGCACTGATCAATTATTTCAAAGGAAAAAGACACAAACTTTCCATAATTGCCGGTTTTGACAATAATCCGGATAAGATCGGCAGGAAGTACAGCGGCACTTTATGTTATGATGTGAAATCACTTGATGCGGTCATCCAGGAATTCAATATTCAGATCGGCATCATTACGGTTCCCGGGAATTTTACCACTGAAATAGCTAAAAATCTGGTAAAGGCAGGAGTTAAGGGTATTGTCAATTATACCCCTACCCCCATTCAGGTACCAAAGGGAGTACGCCTGGAGGAATACGATATGATCACAACATTGGAAAAGGTTGCTTTTTTTGTGAAGATACATTCCGCTGATGCGGAGGAGCCTTCGTCCCAGGTTAAACAATCGTAATTCTCGTCCCGCCGTTATCCACACCGAGCAGCGTCGTATCCGTAATAATGGTGTCTTTACCACTTCGTTCAATAAAATGTATGGCTGCCCTTATCTTCGGAGCCATACTGCCTTCCGCGAACTGTCCCTCTTTCAGGTATTTTTTCGCCTGGGCGATGTTCATCCTGTCAATGGATTTTTCCTGGGGTGTATTGAAGTTGATACATACTTTGGGAATATCTGTAAGGATAAAGAACTTATCGGCGCGGATCTGCTGGGCGAGCAGTGCGGAGGCCAGGTCCTTGTCTATCACAGCGTCAATTCCTTGCAGTTTGTTCTCTGCCACATAGTAACAGGGTACACCACCTCCACCGACAGCGATAACAATATGACCTTCCCTTGCAATCTTTTCTATGGACATCCTGTTGAATATGACGAGTGGCGTTGGGGAAGCGACCACCTTACGCCATCCTCTCCCTGCAGCATCTTCCTTAAAAATGGCTTGCGTCTCCCGCGAGATGGTATCTGCCTCTTCCTTTGTGAAATAGGGTCCGACCGGTTTGGATGGATTCTCAAATGCGTCGTCATCCTTATTGACCAATACCTGTGTGATGATGGATATCACATCGCGGTCCAGGTCCTCTTTCATCAGCACGTTTCGTAACTGCTGTTCCAGGATATAACCGATAAAACCCTGGGAATAGGCAACACTGATATCAAGTGGCATATCGGGAATGCCGAACATTTTATGTCCTGCCGTATTTGCCAGAAGAATGTTGCCGACCTGGGGACCGTTGCCATGGGAAAGTACAAGGTTGTAGTCCCTGTTGATCAATTTGATGAGATTCTGGCTTGCCGTGTAGGCATTTGCTTCCTGTTCCTGGATCGTGCCCTTCTGCCCTGCCCTCAACAGGGCATTTCCGCCAAAAGCTACTACAGCTAACTTGCTCACTTATTTTAATTTAATTTTTTAAAAAGGATGGCAAATGTAGCATAAATAATCATACTGCCTGAACCATCGCAATCGGTTTAATACGGCATCGCGTGTACTTTGGCGGACGGGAGGACGAGTGGTTAAATCAGTGAATGTTAGAATTCAGAAGTCGCCAACGTATTGAAAAAAATTCGTCGAACTCCTGCATGATGTTTCGCTTTAGCAGGCGGGCCTGCCTGCCGAATCCGGCAGTTCCTGAGCAAGCTGTCCTTAATGGAATTATCAGTCTCCGGTAAAACGCAAATCAAGCTAATATTTGATCCTTATTCTTCAGCATAATACTTTACTGCCATTCTCCTGGATTATGGAACAGTAACCTGATTATGTAAAATCGAACGGATTTGACTAACTTGCGGCATCGAACCATCGGTGGTATTGATGACCGGAAAAACAAAAAACAAAGCAGTATTCAGTCCCCGCCTTATTTCCGGTTTTGTTCTGGCCCCTTTGGTATTTCTTGGATTGGTCATTTTTGTCGATCTTGACCCCGCTCAGCCGGCCATCACCTATACCCTTGCTATCGCGATCCTGATGGCTATATGGTGGATTACCGAGATCATTCCCCTGGCAGTCACGGCACTTTTGCCGGTTGTGCTCTTTCCACTGTTTGGCATCATGAACGGAAAGGATGTGTCATCAGCTTATTTCAACCATGTCATTTTCCTTTTTATCGGAGGCTTTATGGTGGCACTGGCCATGCAGCGCTGGGATCTCCACAAGCGTATCGCCCTGGCCATCCTGGTGGTCACCGGCTCAAGCCCGGCACGGATTCTCCTGGGATTTATGCTTGCTACTGCTTTTCTGTCCATGTGGATCTCCAATACAGCGACAGCGATGATGATGGTGCCCATCCTTCTTTCAATCATCAAAAAGCTTGAAGACCATCTTTCCAAAAAGAGCATCGGAAAATACACCACCGGCCTTCTGCTAGGCGTGGCGTACAGCGCATCCATAGGGGGAGTAGCTACCCTTGTAGGAACACCTCCTAACCTCTCTTTTGCCCGGATTTATCAGATCATGTTTCCGAATGCTCCCGACATCAGTTTCAGTGACTGGTTCCTTTTTGCCATGCCCATAACCATTATCTCATTTGTCATCACCTGGGCTTATCTGTATTACCGTTTCAGACCCCGTGAAAAGTGGATTGTCGAAGGGGAAGTAGGTTTTAAAAATCAATACAAGGCATTGGGGCCACCCACTTTTGAAGAGAGGGTAATATTGGCCGATTTTATATTGCTTGCCTTGTTGTGGCTGACACGGGCAGGAATTTCCGTGGGAAGTTTTAATATTCCCGGTTGGAGTGAATTGTTCAATAGCCCTGAGTACCTGAATGACGGAACCGTAGCCATAGCTATGTCAGTACTTCTTTTTTTCATTCCCTCCAGGAAAGAAACCGAGGGGAGACTCATGGAATGGAAAACAGCCAAGAGGATACCATGGAATATTGTCCTGCTCTTTGGTGGTGGTTTTGCGCTGGCGAATGGCTTCAAGGAATCAGGATTATCCCTCTGGTTTGGAGAGCAGATGGCGGGTGTGAGCATCTTTCATCCCCTGGTGATCATCCTCATCATCTCATTGGGGATGACCTTCCTGACCGAGCTTACCTCCAACACCGCCACCACGGAGATGCTGCTGCCTGTATTGGCAGGCTTGTCGGTAAGTATCGGAGTTCATCCTCTGCTGTTTATGCTGCCGGCCACCGTAAGTGCATCTATGGCTTTTATGTTGCCTGTGGCGACGCCTCCCAATGCCATAATCTTTGGTTCCAATCGTATAACCGTCATGCAGATGGCCAGGGCCGGCCTTGTGCTCAATATTCTGGGCGCCATCCTTGTTACCCTGATCACCTATTTCTGGAGTACCCTCGTTTTTGATTATTCCATCATGGAAATTCCAGCATGGGTCAAGTGACGAGGAAAGCTATGGCGTTGACGAAGCATACAAATCAAAGGAAAGCCTTACTGCTGGCATTGCTGGCCGTCCTTTTCTGGTCGACCATGAGTTCGGCCTTCAAGATTACCCTGCGGTATATTGACCATGACCAGCTTCTGTTGTGGACTTCCCTTTTCGGGATGATGGCGCTGTTTATCCTCAACCGTACCGGAAAGTCTCCCCTAAAATTCAGGCAGCTGACCCGCAAACATTTGCTGACCTCTGCATTGCTGGGATTCTTAAATCCATTTTTATACTACCTGGTCCTGTTCAAGGCCTATGATATGCTGGAAGCACAGATTGCAGGTACGCTGAATTATATCTGGCCCATCACCCTTGTATTGCTGTCTATACCACTATTGGGACAAAAAATAAAATGGATGAGTATAGCAGCCATTTTCATCAGCTTTTTTGGTCTGATCATTATCAGCACGCGTGGTGACCTGGGCGGTTTTAAAATGGCTGATCCGGTTGGTGTCATTCTTGCTGTAGGTAGTTCTGTTTTTTGGGCGCTTTACTGGATTATCAACCTGAAAGATGATCGGGAGGAGGTCGGCAAGATCATGCTGAACCTGGTTTTCGGCTGCTTCTACATCCTGGTTTATCTTCTCCTTTTCAGGAAGATTGAGATGCCTGCGTGGGAAGGTATTGCCGGGGCAGTGTATATTGGTTTGTTTGAGATGAGCATAACCTTTGTCATCTGGCTGAAAGCCCTTCAATTTTCTATCAATACCGCAAAGGTAAGCAACCTGATCTACCTCTCCCCCTTCATCGCGCTATTCTGGATTCGGCTAACCGTAGGTGAATATATCTACCCTGCCACGGTCATCGGGCTGGCCTTCGTTGTAGCCGGGATCATCCTGCAGCAATTTTCCGGCAGGGAGATAAAGAGGTGACATGCATGATAAACCATCGTTTTCTCTATTTTTAAACTTTATTTGAACAAACTATGTATCCTAAAGTCAGTGACCTGATCAACGATTTGTTTGGTACCAGCATCAACCTCCCCATTCAGAGCTACGGCCTGTTTCTTGCCCTCGCTTTCCTTACAGGTACCTGGCTGTTGTACAAAGAGCTTGACCGAAAGGAAAAAGAAGGTATCCTGATTCCTGAAAAGAAATTCATCCTGAAAGGGGCACCACCTACGTTTATGGAATTGTTAGCCTATTTTGCTTTCAGTTTTGTCGCCGGTTGGAAAATTGTTGGATTCATTATCGATTATGAGATTTTCGTCAATGACCCCCAGGAATATATTTTCTCCCTGCAGGGTAGTCTTTTGGGCGGCATATTAATCTCTCTCGCATACACGGGGTATTTTTATTTACTAAAGCTAAAAAACAAACAGGATACACCTGACAAAAAAGAAGTAAATATCCAACCCAGGCAACAAGCCATGCCGATCCAATTGATCGTAGCCACTTTTTCAGTACTTTATTACGGGCATCGCCATGGAATACGCTGGAAATACCTTGCAGACGCTGTATCGCCCTCTCTGATCATTGCCTACGGCATTGGCCGCATTGGATGTCAGCTTGCCGGTGACGGTGATTGGGGTATCGTCAATACGGCACCTAAGCCAGGATGGCTGGCTTTCTTACCCGACTGGACCTGGTCATATACTTATCCGCACAATATACTGAATGAAGGTGTCCCCATACCTGGCTGTGAAGGAGCGCATTGTTATGAACTGGCTGAAGCGGTATTCCCAACGCCCCTCTATGAAACGACTATGGCAGTCATCATCTTCTTTATCCTGTGGTCCCTCAGGAAAAGAATAGGGACACCAGGGGTTTTGTTCTCTATTTATCTGATGTTTAACGGGTTGGAAAGGTTTCTTATTGAAAAGATCAGGATTAATAATGTATTTGATTTGTTTGGTTTGCAGGTAACGCAAGCTGAAGTGATTTCCTCAGTAATATTCCTTACGGGCTTGGGATTGTTCATTTATTGTCAGCAGACCAAAAAAACAACAATCCATGAATCTGCCTGAAATAACTGAAAAAGCGATTCTCGTCGTCAGGGAGGCCGGAGATTTTCTGAAATCCGAATCTGGCCGGTTTACAGCCGGTGATGTAGAAGAAAAAGGGATGCACAATCTGGTAACCTATGTGGACAGGGAGTCGGAAAAAAGGATAGTCGAGGGTTTGTCTGCGATCATTCCCGAAGCTGGATTCATCGTTGAGGAAAACCAGGAATTACAGGAAGCCGGGCATTTAAACTGGATTATCGATCCGCTGGACGGTACCACCAATTATATCCATCATATACCGGTCTATTCTATTTCAGTAGCCCTGCAGCGTGACGGTGAGTTTATCATGGGGATTGTATATGAACCTGTCAGGGACGAATGTTTTTTTACCTGGGAAGGAGCTCCCTCCTACCTGAATGGGAATAAAATATCGGTATCTAAGACCCGAAAACTGGACCAATCCTTACTGGCTACCGGTTTTCCCTACCATGATTATGCGTTGATGGATCGCTATCTGGCTCTTTTTGATCAGCTTATGCGCAGCAGCCGGGGTATCAGGAGGCTGGGGTCGGCAGCAATAGATCTCGCCTACGTGGCGTGTGGCAGATTTGAAGTTTTTTACGAGTATGGACTGCATATATGGGATATTGCTGCCGGTGCCCTGATTGTAAAGAACGCGGGTGGCCGTGTGACTGATTTTAAAGGCGAAAGATACTTCAACAAAAAGCGTCAGATCATTGCAACCAATGGGAAGACACATATTGAATTCTTGCAATTTGTGAATACGTATTTTAAGCCCGGCCGATGATCGGGCAGGCTGCTATTTTTGTATTATTGTACTGGAAAGTCAGGGGGACCCGATATTGAGATATTGAAAAGTAAAATAAACAATAATATTATCAAGGACAGTCCCCAGCGCAGTATTTTAAAGGCACTGAGTTGGAGAGCCCTGGCTACTGCAACGACGATGGTCATCATTTATGCTGTGTCGGGAAGTCTTGACTGGGCTATTGTCGGAGGGATTTTCGATGTAATTACCAAACTGATACTCTATTACGCACATGAACGGCTCTGGACTAATATCCAATGGGGAAAATCATGGCGCCGCAGGGCTTGGCGAAGACATTATCGTAAGATGCACAAAATTCAGGAAAAGAAATTCTGATCACATGAAAAGGCTCGTTAACATTTTAATCTTCACAGGGATTTTTCTGAGTTTGCCAGGCATGGCACTTCCCCAGGAAGATTCAGGGACAACTCAGGTGTATGTATTTGATATCAAGGAGATGATCGCACCACCGGTTTGGAGAACAACCAAGCAGGCACTTGAAACAGCTACCAGGGAAGACTTCGACCTGATCATCATTCATATGAATACCTATGGAGGCATGCTGGACGCTGCCGATTCCATACGCACCAAGATACTGGATACCGAAATACCTGTCTATGTGTTTATTGATAAGAATGCAGCCTCCGCGGGCGCGTTGATATCTATTGCCTGTGACAGCATCTATATGGCTTCGGGAGCGAGTATCGGCGCTGCTACCGTGGTGAATCAATCTGGTGAACAGATGCCTGACAAATACCAGTCTTATATGCGCTCTATGATGCGCGCCACGGCGGAGGCCAAGGGAAGGGATCCGGAAATTGCCCAGGCGATGGTCGACCCGCGGGTTTACATTCCCGGCATAAGCGACAGTAACCAGGTGTTGACATTTACCTCCTCGGAAGCCATCAAATATGGTTTCTGTGAAGGCCAGGTGGAGAAGCTGGAGGATATACTTGAACTTCATGATGTTACAGATTATGAGATTACAAAGCCTTGCCAACCACTGGGAGATCCTGATATTTGTCGTGGGTCTTATATTGATTGCCGTCGAGATATTTGCCATACCCGGTTTCGGGGTGGCAGGAATATCCGGGATCATTCTGATGGTCGCGGGTTTGACATTGAGTATGGTAGAAAATGTCGAGCCGGGTAGTTTTAATTATGACTTCTCGAATGTCATTCGCGCCTTTTTCGTTGTGATCATATCGGTGACCCTGTCCATATTCCTATCCATCATCATCACGAAACAGCTTTTCAACCTTAATTTCGCGATCGGTTCCCGGCTCGCTTTGGCGAAAACCCAGCAGGTTGATGAAGGATATACTTCGGCATCCTCTGCTTACAGCCAGATGCTGCATAAAACAGGTGTGTCAAAAACCATTTTACGCCCGTCGGGGAAGGTCGACATCGAAGGTGACATGTATGACGCCACTGCGCTGACGGGCTATATTGACAGCGGTGAAGAAATTGAAGTGGTAAATTACAGAACAGGGCAACTTATCGTAAAGCGCAAATCCAAAAGTTAAGCGATATAAAATGAGTTCCCTTGACAACCGTATAAAGCTGACAAGAGAAGACATCACGAAGATGAAGGTGGATGCCATTGTTAATGCAGCAAACAGCCGGCTTGCCGGAGGCGGAGGCGTTGATGGCGCTATTCATCGTGCAGCCGGCCCCCAGCTCCACACAGCCTGTTCAGCCCTTCATGGATGTGAGACCGGGTCTGCAAAAATTACGCCCGGGTTTCAATTGCCGGCCAGCTATATTATCCACGCGGTCGGGCCGGTTTGGCGGGGTGGACAACATGGAGAATCCGAAAAACTGAAAGGCTGTTATGCCACCAGTCTCAAACTGGCCAGAGACAATGACTGCCGGCAGGTCGCGTTTCCAAATATCAGTACTGGGGTCTACGGATATCCCAAGGAAGAAGCCGCTGAAATCGCCATTCAATCGGTGAAGGAATTTTTATTAAAGAACAATCTTCCAGAAACCGTATATTTTGTTTGCTTTGACGAGGAGAACTATTCAATTTACAGGGAAAAGCTAAAATCCTTTCCCACATAATTTTCAATAGAACTGCATACGGCGGCAGCAAAAGACTGCCCTGCGTTGAGCATGTTTTCAAGATCCGGGGGCTCTTCCCTCCAGCCGTTCGCTGTTTTACTTTTTACCAGAAAATAAGCTAAGCCCGCCGTAAAGGCATCACCGGCGCCAATCGTGCTTACTACGTTAATATCCCGGGCAGGCAGCACGGTTTTCTTTCCATCAGAAAATCCTGTCACCCCTTCTTCACCACTGGTCATGATAAACGATGATGAGGGGTTGATTTCCCTTATATTTTCGAGGCATTCCTCGCCGTCTTTTGTAGCGAATAGATTTACCATATCTTCATCCGATCCCTTAACGATATCGGCAAAGGCTACATTCTCACGAAACGCCTCTCTCAGCCTTGTATTTTCCAGGTTATGTTTTCTGATATTGGGATCATAAATGAGAAATGCCCCCGATCTCTTAGCCATTGCCAGCAGGGGTACCAGATCAGCTTAACATATTTTGCTGAAACACGGTTGGATTTCAAAAAGTCTAAAATGTAGGAAGCGATACGGTCATCCCCTGTTTCGCTGATCAATGACACGTCTATACCGCACCGGGCAAGTGATACAGCTGTATTAAGCATGCCCCCGCCTGCTTTGAGGGTGGCACTTTCTTTCCCGGTAATAATAATATCGACCAGTGATTCTCCCAGTGTATAAACCATCTGAATTATTTTAATCTTTAAAGATACATTCGTTCCCTTGATAATAAAGAGGAAGCTTTATTTTTGCGATAAATTCCGCATCATGAATAAAAAATGGGTAACGATCCTCTTCATGTTCTGGTCCCTGCTTTTGATCTCCCAGGAAAAGACATCATTCATTTCCATAAAAGCTGGAGCCAGTTTTCCTGTCGGAAAATATGGAGCAAGCAACCTTGATTATGGATGCTTTACAACAACCGATACCGGGGTCGGTTTTGCCGTGGAAGGGGCCTGGTTTTTCCTTCCCTGGCTGGGAGCAGGTGGACAGTTCAATGTGGCCTTCCATCCGGTAGATGTGGCCCTGCTGGGATGGGAAAGGGTTCAGAATGATCCTTTCCTGGATGACGTCACCATTCGTTCGGATGCTTATCGCGCCATGACAGGTGCGCTTGGTCTTTACGGTCGATGGGATTTCTGGCGTAATTTCTCGCTGAACGGTAAAATCCTTGGCGGTGTAATGTATGCCCAATCCCCCTACCAATTGCATAAACCTACCTATTTCCTCGTAGAGCCCAGATGGTTTGAGATCACCTCTTCCCGCGATTACAATGCAGCAATCATTGCAGGTGCAGGATTACAGTATGATGTGTCTCATTGTGTAGGGCTCAAACTGGATGCAGATTATACTTACAGTACAGTGGTCTTTTCCTTTTCAACCGGTAGTGGTGTTCGCTATGAATACAGGGATATAAGCTTCATCAACCTGTCTTTAGGTGTTGTACTCAATCTTTGATATTGAGTCCGTAAACGACCTGATCGATCTTTTGCTTCTTCCGCCTGATGATGCCAGGAAATAATCCCCATCGCCTGAATCCATATTTTTCAAGGAAGCGTATGCTTGGTTCGTTGGTGGCATAAAGGAAAGCCAGCAGTGTATAGATACCGGATGTCCTGCAATACGTGAGTGCATGATTCATCAATGCGCCGGCCACTCCTTTCCTGTGATAGGCAAAAAGAACGAAGTAACTGATTTCAGCTACATGAGCCAGGGCTTCTCTCCCTTTCCTGTAAGGGCTGATGGAAAGATACCCTATAATATCATCTTTGTCCTCCATGACGAATATGGCGTAGGGTATTTCAGCATGTTCAGCAAGCCAGGACCGCCTTTCTTCAGCTTTAAGTTCATGCAAATAGGCTGTAGCCCTGCCCCATCGTATTCCCTGGTTCAGTATGTCAGTGAGCACAGGAAGGTCTCTTTCTTCAGCTTTTCTTATGACCATAACATCCGCAATCCGATTCTTATTCAGCTTGGTTGGAGTTGTCATAAAATTATGCTTTTTTTGCTGATTAAAATATCTGATTTTGGTTAACTTGGTCTTCGTACTATTTTCCCCTGCAAATTCTAATGTTATATTGATTTGAATTATCGAGTCCTATGAAACTTGGCATCATGCAACCTTACTTTTTTCCCTCTGTCAGGTATTTTGCACTGATGCATATCACGGATAAATGGGTGTTTTTTGACACGCCCCAATTTGTCCGGCATTCCTGGATGGACAGGAACAGGATACTCAAACCGGAAGAAGGCTGGCAGTATTTTCGCGTTCCGCTTTTATCTCATCACCAGAAGACACCATTGAATAAGATACGTATTGATAATTCCCGACCCTGGCAGCAGACCCTCTTTTCGCAATTTGGACACTACAAAAGGATAGCGCCCTACTACCCTGATGTGATGGATTTATTGAATAAGCTATTCTCTAAAGAATTTCATCAATTGTCGGATTTTAACATTGAAAGTTTAAAGCAAATCTGCTCCTATATTGGCATTGATTTACAGGGCGATGTTTATTCCCGGTTGAACCTGGACATTCAAAAGGTAGAGAAACCGGATGAATGGGCCTTAAATATCTGCAAAGCATTGAATTATGATGAATATATCAATGCCTTAAACGGGTTAAGTTTTTTTGATCGCAGCAAGTTTGAAAAGCATGGTATCTCCATAAAATTCCTTTCTTATACCAACATTCCTTATTCGCAGAAGCGGCAGGAATTCGTCCCGGATCTTTCCATACTGGACCTTATGATGTTCCTCAGGCCGGAGGAGATTCTGGAGATGTTGGAAAGCTATACGTTGATATAAATGTCTCAGCGATCATCAAGCAAAATCACCTCCCCTTTCACGGCATCCATCCGGATATGCTGTCCGGTCCTGAGTGCATTCATTGCCCCTTTCATACTGACTATAGCGGGCATACCGTATTCTCTGGCTACTACTGCACCGTGAGACAGGGGGCTTCCAATTTCGGTGATCAAACCAGCAATGATACTGTAGTAAGGAGTCCAGCCAATATCAGTGAACCTGGCCACCATGATCTCGTCTTTTTGCAACAGGCGTGCTTCTTCAAGGCTACGGATTAACCTGACTTTGCCTTCCACTATACCCTGGCTAACCGGAATGCCGGTGAGTTGCCCGTTATTTTGATTCTCTTGCTCTATTTCAGGTACGGGGATCCCAAAGCTAAGATCCGGGAATGAAAGTTGCTCCATATGGGGATAGATTTCCCTGCGTTGTTCTGCAGTATCTCTCCAAAAATGATTATTACTGTCATGGAGCGCCTTTCCAATTTCCTGATGTGTCAGGAAGTAGATCTGCCCGGCATCGGATAACAGGCCTTTTGCAACCATTTTCTCACTTAATTTCCTGTAGGCTTCTTTAAAGCGGAACTGAATACTAATCGAGAGCGCCTTGGTTCTTTCCCTTCGAGCTACCGCCTTTCTTGCTTTCGGGAGAAGGTGTCGCACGATATTTCTCTGCATCCAGTTGAGACCATGCGCTTTCAATGCGGGCGCCGCCACGGCATGACCATTGATCTTTCGCTGATGTCCATTCAGGAGGAATCCGGTTTTGGCTTTTAAGCCGCTGATCAGGTAGCCGGGATCCTGTGCCCATTCCTTTTCATACATTTCCGCTTCTCTTACACATCTGTGTCCATGGCGCTGAATGAACCTGCTCCATGCATGCCTGAGCTTTTCCGGCCCCTCATCTGCAAGGTATCGTAGGCTGTTTTCAGGGTCTGCTGAGATAAAATTTTGCGCGGCTTCCCTGTTAGTAATTATTATTTCTGCCATCTCATCTATGGAATGCAGGACATCCGCACTTTCTATATCTTCAATTTTATTAAAAAGGCGGGCGACTTTTTCCTGGTCTTCACGCTGCGGAATTTTACCTCCCGAGTGAATGTTCAGAATGGTGGTGTATAATGCCCCTGATTGTGCCGAGGTGACATAGTGCAGGCTGTAAGCATCAAAAAGCACCTGCAGGTTTTTATCGATCATGTCATAGATTTCCCACGGGTTTTCAGGCAGGTCCAGTTGGAAATCATGGTGCAACATTTCCAGTCGGGAAGCCGCTTTTTTAGCAGAATTAATATAGCGGTTCATCCTGAGGAAATTAAGAAAGGCCGGAATAAAACTGTTTTCTCTTTTCACCGCCTTGCCCGGAACAATATCTCCTACAACGGAATAATCCACATTCTCCTTTTTGGACAGAAACACCTTGCGCGTGCTGTCATACAGCCTGTCCATGCTGAAGAACAGATGGTTATAAAAAGAATGGATAAAGAGGTTTTCCCCGGAAAGTTGGTCCAGCGCCCCTATTTTCCTGTAGAACACCTGCAATCCTACTTCGATGGCCCTGGCAAAAGTTGACATCGTTAGGGGGGTGACTGGACCAGGCATCATCTCACCAATATTTCCCCTTGTATAGACCGGATCCTCGAGCAAGGGTACATGGTCCAGTTCATTCAGGTGAACTTTTTTCAACCCGGTAACCGGACGAAGCTGAAGCCACCAGATCGTTCCCTCTTTATCGATGGCCCATTCCAGGTCCGCAGGCTTGCCATAATGCTGTTCGATAACCCTTACTTCCTGGATCAGGCGTTGAAAAGTATGGTTATCGATAAACCGGCTGGATGGAACCACCTTACTGTGTTTAAAGAATACATGGTTCTCCCCTTCCTCATGGCCGGCCAATAAATTTTCCCCGAGTCCGGCTGTTATGCTTGCAGAGATCAAGTCCCTTCTGTGGTTTACAGGATCAGCCGTAAAGATACCTCCCGAACAGCAGGCCCGGATCATTTCCTGGATGATGACATTCATCCGGAGTTTGGTTTCTTCGCCTCTGACTTTCCTGTAGGAACGAACTGAAGCTGATTCTGCAGAGGAAAAACATTCCCTGATGGCTTCAAGAAGTGCTTCACTGCCTTTGACATTCAGGAAACTATTGAATTGACCGGCATAGGAATGCTCACTACCATCCTCCGCATTGGCTGAGGAGCGTATAGCATAGGATTTACCATCATCCAGCAAATCAGCGATGCGCTTATGATCTTCCAGCGATCCGGGCCCGATCAGGTATGTTTTGGGAATCGTAACGCCATAGCTTTTAAGAAGTGCCAGGCCGCGTGCTTTTCCGCCCCCTTCACCATTTTTGTATTTTTCAATAGGTTGAAGGGACATCAATGTCATATTTTGTCAGGTTCGCTCCCATTTCTGCAATCCCTACACCCTTAACCCCATCGTATTCAAAAGCGGCTTCCGCCTGGCGGAGGTAGTAGATCTCATCCATGTGAAAGGGGAAAAAGTTCAGCATATTGACTTTCAGTTTCTTTACCGGTCCTTTCCTGGTTTCGAGCACATCAAAAGAAAGCGTTTTGGGCAACATGGGATTTAGGTTCAGTTCGTCAAATGACGGAATGCGGTAAATGGTTCTGTACGCTTCTTTATCAAAAATAAAGGCAGCCTGAAGATTTTTAACAAAGCTGTAACTGATCAGGCTGAAATTGAAGAAACGGCCATCCTCCAGGAGTCCCAGCAACCAGAAATGACGGTCCCAGTCCGCCCAGTTCCGGACGCCCCAGCTATGA
>JARRQC010000084.1:0-8042 GCA_037382165.1 bacterium
CAAACCATCATAGGCAATACGGATGAAGTCAGGTAAAGTCCTTTCAATATCTTCATGCAATCCCATCAGATGGCTCAGGTGGGTCAGGTATCCTCTTTCCGGACGCAGGAACTCAAGGACCCTGACAGCTTCTTCAAGGGTGTAATGCGATACGTGTTTTTCACGCCGTAATGCGCTGATCACAATTATTTTACATCCCGAAAGCTTTGCCAGCACCTCCCCAGGAATATAATTTGTATCGGTCAGGTAAGCAAAATCACCAATACGAAATCCTTTGATGGCCATTTTCATATGTAATATTTCCAGGGGTTCGATTTCCAGTGCTCCGATTTGGAATTTTGAATCATCAATGGTAATCAGTTTGAATTGTGGTACGCCGGGATAAGCACTTTCCGAAAATGCATAGGAGAATTCCAGTCGAATGCGTTCCTGGTCTTTCAGGGTGGCATAGATCGGCATCGATTTTCCCGTAAACCAGTTGAAGGACCTGACGTCATCCAGTCCGGCGATATGATCTTTGTGCCGGTGGGTGATCAGGATAGCATCCAGTGAACGGACCTGTTCACGGAGCAATTGTTGCCTGAAATCAGGACCGGCATCCACAACAATGGTTTTTCCCTTCGCGCGTATCATCACCGACGATCTCAGCCTTTTATTTTTCTCCGAACCTTTCAGGCAAACATCACATTCACATGCGATAACAGGTACTCCCTGGGAGGTTCCGGTGCCTAGAAAAGTTATCTCCATTGTTGCTTGCAGTGGTTCCCTTCAAAAGTATGGAAAAATAATCGTGCTGAATTATTCTTGTTAATTTTACAGGGAATAAATAACGACACATTTGTTAACCACAAAACAATTCCGGCAGGATATTCAACTCTACTTCGGCAGCAGGGGGAGAATCAGAAGACACCGTACGGGTTTTTTCAGCGACCTGAATAATCCTGAAAAATTGGGTTTGTTTTTTTGTGTTCAATCGAAAGAAGAACTGGACCAGATAAGGCAGTTATTGTCGAAAATCGGAAAGGAGAGAGATCATACATATGCGATGGTTTTCTTTCAGGGAAGCGGAAGTCTGGATGTCATTACAAATAAATCGATCTTCATGTTCTCTCTTGATGATTTTAACCTTTTTGGTAAAAAGAAAGAGCCTTTGCAACTCAAATTCGAGAAGGAACGCTTTGACCTGCTTATAAGTTTTACATTTCAACCCATGCCCTTTTGCAAAAGACTGGTCTCTGAAATCCATGCTGATTTTAAAATTGGACCTGATCATGAAGATGGGGAAGCGCTCTATGATATACTGATAAGCGTATCGGATCAGGCCTTGGGACTTAGTTCGTATTATAATGAGGTGGTCAGGTACCTTGGGATGCTCAATGTGAGCAATGGATAAACTGCTGAATTGAAGGTAATCAAAAGAAATAATCATAAAAATCATGTCGAAAGAACTAAAAGGAACAGGAGTCGCGATGATCACTCCATTCACGAAAAGCGGTGCAGTTGATTATGCTGCCCTGGAAAATCTGGTTGAGGATATTATCGTTAACAAGGTGGACTTTATCGTTGCGCTTGGTACCACAAGTGAAGCTCCCACCCTGACCGAAGCAGAAAAACAAAAGGTGGTGGAAACGATAATACATCAGACCGGGGAACGTGTACCGGTAGTCATGGGCATCGGAGGAAATAACACGGCTGCAGTTGTTGATAAAATAAAGCAAACCGACTTGAGTAAGATCTCCGGAATTCTTTCTGTGGCGCCCTATTACAATAAACCAAATCAGGAGGGGCTTTATCAGCATTTTACAAATATCAGCAAGGCATCACCCGTACCGGTTATCCTTTACAATGTACCGGGAAGAACAAGTTCAAATATTGCAGCGGATACCGTGCTGAGGCTTGCCGATGAATGCTGGAATATAACTGCGGTCAAAGAAGCTTCGGGTGACCTGGAGCAAATAAGTAAGATCATAAAAAATAAACCCGATGAATTCCATGTACTCAGCGGCGATGATGCGCTGACATTCCCTATGATGGCACTGGGTGCCGATGGTGTCATATCGGTGGTCGCCAATGCGTTTCCGGCCGCTTTCTCTGCAATGGTAAGAATGCTCGGTAAAAACAAGTATGAAGATGCGCGGCGCATACACTATTCGCTATTGGAAATAATCGAACAACTCTTTGCGGATGGCAACCCTGCAGGCATTAAGGCGGCTCTTGCCATACTCGGGGTAAGCAACAATAAACTGAGGTTGCCGCTGGTGCCGGTAAACCGGAAAGTATACCACAACCTGGAAAATCTGATCAGTACGTATGAATCACCTTTATAATTTAAGACTTGACCGTTCTATGAATGGGAAAGCAAAGCTGTCTGGCTTGATCGCCCTTTTTGCGTTACTCCTTCAGGCGCTTATACTGCCCGGCCAGCAGGATCACACCAGGGCTTATGAAATGCTCCGGGAACGGGGAGAAATCTATTTCAGCTTTCCTGCCGATGATGAAAATGTCAGGGGCAACAGGGAAGTGCTTCAGCAGCTTTTGTCGATCGACCGGGCAGATGATCGCGAGATCCGGGCTTATGCCAACCAAAGAACCTTTCAAATATTTGCCGGCATGCAAATAGATTATGCGCTCCTGACCCCACCATCCATGCTTCATGACCCATTGATGAGGGGGCCGGAAACCTGGCGCGGAATGGATGACTGGGATTATTATCCTACCTATGAGGCTTATGTGGACATCATGAATCAATTTGCAGAAGACTACCCTGACCTGTGCGAGGTCGTGAGTATCGCAACCCTCGACAGCGACAGGGAGATCCTTGTATTGCATATCAACGACAGCCTTGGTATCGAGCAGGCAGAACCGGAATTCCTTTACACAGCTACCATCCATGGGGATGAGACAGCTGGATATGTAGTATCCCTGCACCTCATCGATTACCTGCTTTCCAACTTTGGCACAGATGACTATATTACCGAACTGGTGAAGAATATAGATATCTGGATCAACCCGCTATCCAATCCTGACGGTACATACGCGGGTGGAAACAGCACGGTCTTCGGGGCAAAGCGTTTTAATGCAAACAATGTTGACCTGAATCGCAATTATCCCGATCCGGAAGACGGAACAAACCCGGATGGCAATGCGCATCAGCCGGAAACCCTGGCGTTCATGGATTTTGCAGAGGATCATAACTTTGTGATGTCGGCTAATTTTCATGGCGGGACAGAGGTATGTAATTACCCCTGGGATACGTGGTCGGAAAGGCATGCAGATGACGATTGGTGGATCTATGTGTGCCGTCAATACGCCGATACCGTCCACAAATATGCGCCTTCAGGCTATTTCACCGATTTGAATAATGGGATAACCAATGGATATGATTGGTATACCATCAGCGGGGGACGACAGGATTATATGACCTATTTTGAGCATGGACGTGAATTTACGCTGGAAATGTCTGACCAGAAACTGGTTCCCGCAAGCACGCTTCCTGATTTCTGGGAATACAATTACCGTTCCCTGTTAAGGTATATGGAACAGGTGATGTATGGCATTGCCGGCGTAGTAACCGACAGTAAGACCGGGGGGGCGGTCGCCGCAGAGATCACACTGGAAGACCATGACAAGGATGAATCCCAGGTATATGCCTCCGGGGATCTTGGAGACTATTACCGGCCGGTAAAAGCAGGAAATTATACGGTTACTTTTTCTCATCCCGGCTACCAGTCCAAAACATTTAATGATATCGAAGTCAGCGATATGGAACTCACCCAGTTGAATGTTATGCTGGACCCGATCGAAACCTTTGTGATGACCGATACGGTCGCATATGTGTGTGAAGCCACCTTTTTTGACCCGGGCGGGCCGGATGCAAATTATGAGGACCAGGATGACAGGGTGATGACATTCATTTCTTACCTGGAAAGTGGCAAACTACAACTTACTTTTGAAGATTTCGAACTCGAAAATTCAGCAGGATGTGAGAACGATTTCCTTGAGATATTCGATGGTGTGGATACCACTGCAGCTTTGTTGGGTCGTTGGTGCGGAACTGATGATCCGGGAACCATAACCACAACCAATGTTGACGGCGCCCTGACCTTCCGCTTCCATTCTGATGAAGCTGTCAATCATCCGGGTTGGAAAGCTATCCTGACCTGCGATACCGGTGTTGGATTGCGGGAAAATGAGCCGGTGTCCTTTGCACTCTATCCTAACCCGGCAGCAACCCATACCAACCTTGATTTAAACGATGCAGTAGAAGAGGTCAGCATCCTGGATATTTCGGGGAATATATTACAAGTTATCAAGCCGGTTTCCGGAAAATTAAAAATCGATATAAGCCATCTTAATCCCGGTATCTATTTGGTTCGTATACAGCAGGGACATCATAATACCTACAAAAGGTTAATAAAGAATTGATTCCAGAGACGAAAAAAATAATATTCCTGTTCGCCGGCCAATTGATGTTGAGAAGATGAGTACCTCCTATCAAACGGTTGTTATTGAGGAAATGGATATTTTCAGGTCGCTTCGAAGCGACTGGGAGAGGATATACCAGGCAGATCCTGATGCCATGTTCTATTCTTCCTGGAATTACCTGGATTCCTGGCTTGGCCAGGGGGTAGCCGACTGGTTTATCCTGGCTGTAAAATCTTCTGTGAGCAACACGTATATTGGTTTTTTCCCTTTGCAAAAATCAGTCAAATTCAAAGGTGGCAAAAGAATATATGGCTTGTACATGACGGCGACCCAACCGCTGCCGGTATATTCGGGCTTTATTTGTCTCCCGGATAAACTTGCAGAATTCGCATCGGCATTCTCTGACTATCTTGAAAAAGATAAAACCTGGGATAAACTGTTCCTTTCGAATGGATCTGATGCGAAAATTCCGCGTCTGTTCTCCCTGCTGAGCGGAAAGAAATTCATGATTCAGCAAAATAAGGCCATCCCCGCATTAAGGTTAACTCTTCCCGAAACCTACGATTCATATCTGAAAGATAGTTTCAGCAGGTACTCGCGACGTCAGATGCGAACCATTATGAAAAAGATAGAGAAAAACCCGGAAATGCATATTTCTTCACTGACCGATGAAACATTGGAAAGAGATGTTAACCTGCTGATTGATGCCTGGCGGGAAAGATGGAGAAAGGGAAAACTTGCGGAATTGGAAAAAAAGATACTCCTGCTCATGTACAGAAAAGGGCAGGTATGGATCCATATTCTATGGCATCTGAAAAAACCCATAGCTATGCTTTCTTTTTTTACAGACCGGGAGAAATCAGTTGTCTATTCTCATCTTACCGCTTATGACCGGGACTATGCCGACCTTTCTCCCGGGAAAGCCCTGTTTATTTATGGCATTAGGAAGGCGATAACGCAACAGTATAAAGTTTTTGATTTTTCTCAGGGACTCGATACTTACAAACTGGCTTTTAAAGCTGACCAGCATGAGATACACAGTTATTCGCTTATGCCAAGGAACCTGAAAGCCTATTTTTTAAGACTGTTGCAAGTATTTAAAGGCAAAAAGTGATCATGTATACTTTCCCGTATGTTGAATTCTGTGATCGGATATTGTTTATAAAAGAGAGGAAACTTGCCGATAAAAAGTTAAAAAGGTCAAAGTTGAGGTCTGAATATTTTGTTAATTTTACGGGCCTGTATAATTGCCTTTAAAAGATTAAATTCTATTCATTATGAAGTTTATTGTGTCCAGTACAGCCCTGCTTAAAAGTCTGCAGAAGATCAGCGGTGTGCTGAGCTCAAGCAGCACATTGCCCATCCTGGAAGATTTCTTATTTGAGCTGAAAGATAAGCAGCTGAAGATCACCGCTTCCGATCTGGAAACGACCATATCGGTCGAACTTAAGACAGATATGTCTGAAAATCCGGGTGTGGTAGCTATCCCTGCCAAGATGCTGCTCGACATCATGAAAACTTTCCCCGAACTACCGGTCACAATAGCAGTCAATATGGATAACCTGGGAGTTGAGCTGATTGCCGGTGATGGTAAATATAAACTGGTGGGACACAGAAGCGATGAATTTCCCCAGGTGCCTTCCATGGAGGATACCAATAAACTTGCCCTCAATGCCTCCTTGCTCGTCAATGCCTTCAATAAAACCCTTTTCGCAACAGGAAGTGACGAGCTTCGTCCGGTCATGTCAGGTGTATTATGTGAGATCACAGAAGACAATCTGACTTTTGTAGCCACGGATGCTCATAAACTGGTGAGATACAGGAGGGCAGACATTCATCCCAAAACGAACGCTTCCTTCATCCTTCCAAAAAAACCCCTGAACCATCTTAAAAATATCATGCCTGATGAAGAAGAGTTAGAGGTAAGCCTGGAATACAATGACACCAATGCCCGCATGACTTTCGATGATATTACCCTGATATGCCGGCTGATTGATGGTAAATATCCCAATTATGAGGCGGTAATACCAACAAAGAACCCGTTTAAGCTTACCATCGACAGGAAAACGCTGTTAAATGCCTTACGCAGGGTGGCTATTTTTGGAAGTAAATCAACCCACCAGATCAGGTTTAAGATTTCTGGTAAGGAGTTGATATTGAAAGCAGAAGATATTGACTTTTCGAGTGAGGCGAAAGAAAGGCTTACTTGCAGCTATGAAGGCGATGATATTGAAATAGGTTTCAATTCACGGTTTATGCAGGATATGCTGAACTCACTGGAAACCGAGAATGTGGTTTTGGAAATGTCAGCTCCCAACAGGGCAGGAATTTTGCTTCCCGAATCAACGGAAAATGACCCGGAAGATTTACTTATGCTTATCATGCCGGTCATGTTGACCACCTGAACCCCGTTTTTCAAAACCTTTTAACCCGGAGGGCGGCAATGTCCCGTCTCCTTCGTTTGTTAACGACCATGTACAATTTTGATAAAATCATATCCCGTGAAAACACGGCAAATGTGAAGTATGACATGCGGCAAAGCTACTTTGGCAGTCAGGAGGTACTGCCCATGTGGGTTGCCGATATGGACTTTGAGACACCTCCGTTCATTACAGAAGCTGTCCGGAAAAGGGCAGCCCATCCTGTTTACGGCTATTCTTTCAGAACGGATCAATATTTTCAATCTATCACCAGCTGGCTGCAGCGAAGATTCAACTGGAAGATAGAAAGGGAATGGATACTTTTTACACCGGGTGTTGTTCCGGCATTCAACTTTGCCCTGCAGGCTTTTACTAAACCAGGTGACCGCATCATTGTGCAGCCACCGGTATATTTTCCGTTTTTTAATGCGATCAGGAACAATGGCAGGGTCCAGGTCGAAAATCAACTCCTCAATAAAGACGGCAGCTATGTGATCGATTTTGAGGATCTCAAAGAGAAAGCCAGAGATGCCAGCATGCTGTTCCTTTGCAGCCCGCACAATCCAACAGGCAGGTGCTGGACCAGAAAAGAACTCACAGAACTGTGCAATATATGTTTGGAGAATGATGTTTTGATCCTGTCTGATGAAATCCATGCCGATCTTATCCTGCCGCCTTTCAGTCATCATCCCACCGCTGCTCTTTCTGATGAAATTGCAGAAAAAACGATCACTTGTATCGCGCCAAGCAAGACTTTCAACATCGCGGGACTGGCTACTTCAAGCGTGATTATCAGGGATCAGGAACTCAGGGAAAAATTTGAACAGGCTGTCGAAAAAGTGCATGTGGCCGGGGGGAACCTTTTCGGTGCGGTAGCCTCTCAGGCCGGTTATGAACATGGAGATCAGTGGCTGGATGAGTTGATGGAATATATCCAGGGGAATTATGACTTACTTAAAGCTGCCATCGAAATTGAGTTTCCCCAACTTCGGTTAACACCACTGGAAGCAACCTATCTGTGTTGGATTGATTTCAGCAGGACAGGCCTTCCGGATGATGAAATCAGGGAAAGGCTCATTCACAAATCGGAACTGGGATTTGCACATGGACCTATTTTCGGAAATGGGGGAGAAGGATTCCAGCGAATGAATATTGCTGCGCCCAGAGTTGTAATCGAAGAATCCATGGAGCGGCTGA
>JARRQC010000085.1:0-12893 GCA_037382165.1 bacterium
TGTCAGGAACCTGTCAATAAATCCTGTAGAGGTCCGGGGTTTGACAAGGGAAGCGATAACAATGGCCTGGTCGATATTGGCGGCAATGATATGAGAAGCCTTACTGAGTTTTGTCGCTTTGCGAATGATATAGTTCTTCCGTTCCACGATCGACTGTATTACGCCCGTGCCTTCCGATGGTGATTCCTTGAACTGTACATGATCACCAACGGCAATAGGATTTGTCGTTCGAATTCCTTTTGTCCTGAACTTGCCTTTGAGTCGGCATTCGATTATTTCATTATCCGGTTTTAGCACACTGTACCAGCTTCCTGTTGACCGGGTTACGATTCCTTCCTGGGTTTGACTCATGGAAAATGATAATGTTTTTTCACAGCGGATTTAATATCCCATATACAGTTTAATCCGTCTTCAAAGGTGACAAAATCCCCGGGTTTCACGTGGTAAGTCCCTTCCTGGGTTTCTACATTGAATTCTCCTTCAAGAATCAGGCATTCTTCCTTGCCCGTATAGGTCCATTCGAAACGGGAGACTTCCTTTTCCCATACAGGCCATTTCCTGATACCCCTGCCTTCAATCTCGTCGTTGTTCAGTTGGGTGATTTTAATTTTTGACATGATTGGAATAAGTTTGGGTTACCAAGTTAAAATTACAAACTATTCTTATATTTGAGCAGCTTATATGTTGCGCTCTATTTTATGACTACTACCATTTATATCGCGTTTGCGATCGCTCCCATTCTGATTATCATAGGTCTTATCATGTTGAAGGTGACTTTCAAAGTCAGCAATTGGATAAATATCAGGAACGCTATCCTGTTGGGGATGATCAGCGCATTATTGGTGCTCATCGCCAATTATATGGCAGACATACGTTGGCATGGAGAATATCGAAACCTGAAGCGTATTGTCGTTTTTGTATTCATTATTATAGCTTTCAGCGCGGAATTCGGCAAATATCTGGCCCTTCGGCTGGCCTTTTACAAGTTAAAGACGTTCGAGGGCCCGATAGAGGGTATCATATACGGCACCTTTATCTCCCTTGGATTCGCGACAGTTACAGTTGTTCTTTTCGGTTTTGACCTGATCGGAACACCCCGAATGAAGGATTTTGATACCTTTTTGATCCTGTATCCTTTTGCCAATATCGTTTTCAGCACCGCGATGGGTTATTTCCTTGGTATGGGTAAACTCAGGAAAAATACACTGATCGACAATGCCACCGGGATTTTTATCGCCACTTTTTTTCACGGACTCTTTTATTTCAGTTACGTTACCAGTGACCTGAGACTGCAGATCTTTATCGGAGCCGGATTTATCCTGATCACGGCGATACTCATATATCGTGCCATTAAACTGAGGAAGAACAAGGAAAATTAAGCCTTGTATCTTTTGCCCGGCAGGTTCTGAACCAGGCCTTCAAATTCCAGTTTGAGCAATGTTGCTGCTACTTTGGAAGCAGGCAGGCCACTTTCATAGACCAGTTTATCAATGGTGATCTCGCCCTTTTCTCGGATGAGCGCTAACATGTTTTCTTCGTCATCCGTTAACGCAACGAACAGTTCCGGTTGTGCTTTGGGCTGTACCGGCTGGTTGTCCCATCCCATGATATAAGCGATATCCTCAGGACCTTCCGCCAGGGCAGCCCGGTTCGTTTTGATAAAAAAGTTGGTTCCCCGGGACATGTCGTCATCAACCCTTCCTGGTATGGCAAAAACATCCCGGTTATAGGAATTGCCGAGTTCGGCGGTGATCAATGCACCTCCTTTTCGATCTGACTCGATCACGATGATGGCGTCAGACATGCCGGCGACGATCCGGTTTCTTTTGGGGAAATTCTCGCGGTCGGGTTTGGTTCCTGATACAAATTCGGTTAAAATACCGCCTTGATCCAGCATACTTTCTGCCAGTTTTCTGTTTTGTGAAGGATATAGTGAATCCAGGCCATGGGCTACTACCCCTATCGTAGGCATATCCGCTTTGATTGCAGTGCGATGTGCGATGCTGTCTATACCATAAGCCAGTCCGCTTACAACTAAAACTCCCAGGTCTTTGAGTCCTTCAACCATCTCTTCGCAGCGTAACTTTCCGTAGTTGGTCGCCCGTCGTGTACCCACGATCGCTACAATTCGCGGATGATTAAGCGCGATATTGCCCTTGTAATACAATAAGAGTGGTGCGTCTTCACAATGCAGTAATCGGGAGGGATAATCCGGTTCAGTGTAAAAAAAGGTCTGGATATGGAATTTATCGATGAAGGTTATTTCTTTTTCTGCCCGATGCAATGTTTTGGATGAGGTGATCGCTGAAATGGTCTTCGGGCCGATACCTGGAATTTTAGCCAGTTTTTCCTTTTTTGTCCGAAAGATAGCTTCCGGACTGCCGCAATGGGCAACCAGTTTTTTGCCGTTCATGTCACCAATGCCTGGAATGAGTGTCAGGGCGATCTGATATAATAGTTCCTGTTTTAGCATTTACTCAAAATTAGGATTATAATTGATAGCTTTGTGAATGATGAAGCCTGTCCGAAAAAAATTTTTGGTATGTCCGCTCGACTGGGGATTAGGTCATGCAACAAGGCTTGTTCCAGTGATCGAAAAGCTCCTGAAAAGAGATGCAGAAGTGATTATCGGAGCAGATAACCGCCCTTATGAATACCTGGCAAAAAGATTCCCGGTTTGTGATCACATCAGGTTGCCGGGATATCATCCCCGGTATCCGGCAGGCGGAAGCATGGCTTTGATGATGTTAAGGGAATATCCCAGGATGAGGAAATCTGCCCGCATAGCCCGGAAAAGACTATATGAGATCGTGAAGGAAAGGGAGATTGATGTGGTGATATCTGACTTTTTTTAAGCCCTTTCTACAGCGGGTCATGAAGGGATACATCAGACCTTTTGATGAATTGTGGATACCTGATGTAGAAGGACATCCAAACCTTTCGGGCAAATTATCCCGGCCGAAAAAGTACCCCTTAAGGTCATATTTCTTTGTCGGTCCGCTTACAAGATTTTCCCGGGTAACACCCGGAAATGTTCCCGAAACTTTCGATCTGCTTGTCATCCTTTCAGGCCCTGAACCCCAGCGAACCCTGCTCGAAGAAAAACTTGTCAACCAAATACGGGAAACAGAACTGCGCACAGTTGTACTCCAGGGTAAACCGGAATCGCAAGAAGTGTATGAAGAAGGGAACATCAGGTTTCTCACCCATGCCGATGACGAAACGATCGCAGGACTTTTTCTGGCAGCCCGTTATGTGATCAGCCGGCCCGGCTATACGACCCTGATGGACCTTTCGGTTTTTGGCAACAAAGCCCTGTTGATCCCGACTCCCGGCCAGACGGAACAGGAATATCTGGCACAGAAGGTGGAACGGGAAGGCCTTTTCTACACAGCAAAACAGCAGCAATTCCAGCTTCAAAAGGCACTTCAGGAGGCTGAAAACTACAAGGGTCTGCAATGGGAAAATTACGACCAACTATTGGATCAGCGATTGACAAGCATATTTCCCTGAACCATATGGAGATAATTTACGGCAGAATTATACTCCGGGATTCCCTACAAGAAAACCTGTGCCTGAAGGATCACCTTATTTGCCCTTCCGGGCTTCTCAGCGGAATTGTTATAAAGCGTTTGCGTGGTTGTATATTCCAGGGTTATTTTTGCGTGGTGACCATTGAGGAACAGGTTAATACCCGACCGTAATTCATTCCCCGGATTGTCGAATGCTTCAAAATTCGCGGTATTGTAAGCAACGTAGGGTTGAAGGCTGATCTTATTACTGAATTCGGGCAGGAGATATCCGGCTTCGACCAGGAGGGAATTGCCGGTCCCATAAGTCTGACCAAGCGTATAATTGATTCCGTAGTCATAAACATAGAAAGCCCCGTAGGCGGTCAATCCTCCGCTTCCGAGCGGTGTGTCATAGAAAACGTCAAATGCGAAATGAGAAACATTATTCTGGGTCATGATGTACTCATTCATTTCTGTCGGTTTGTTATAGGTAATTGTCCCTTTCGGGTGAAGGTAGAATCCTGCACCCACATTGAGGACTTTCTTCTTACCCAGGTAGGTATTTACCTTGAAAGGTAACTTGTAGCTTTCTATATCAAAGAACATGAATTCGAAATATCCGGAATAGGACCAGGCGGCATCATCCCTGAACTCCTTTTTTCCTGTATACAATGTCTGACCTGTCCAGGTAGATGGATCTTCCGGGATTCTGGAAACATCCAATGAATTGACCAGGGGGGAATTGACAGCCACACGATAGCCAAACCTGCCGATCAACCCTTTGGCATAGATTCCGATGTGGCGGGCAAACTGATCGGTAAGCCCCAAAACAGGCCATGCCCTTCGATAATTGTCAAGCGTCATGAAATTTAGGGTGCTGGCGTTTGTAATCCTCGATATCCCATTCCAGTAGTGGAGGCCTGCACCCATATGAAAGTAGTTCTGGACAATGGCGAATTCTGTCCAGACACCGTGCATGAACAATTGCGGGCCGTCACCCTGGTTGCCAAGTGGGTTCATATTGTATTCATCCAGGTTGTTCAGCCCAAAATGCATAAGGATCAGAAAGCGCGGTGATACCTGGGCCAGGGCCAGGATGCGAATCCTTCTGAGGCTGGCAGTGACTTTAAATTCATTGTCTGCATTATTTTGCCCGGTAAGCCAGAACTGGCCCCACATGATGAAGCGAAGGAACTTGCTCCCATCTTCATTCAGTTTAACTGTCAACGGTTTGTATTCGTCAACCGATGGATCCGGAATTTCCTCTCCTTTTACTTTTTCCTGTGCCATCATCATCAGGCCGCTGGTGAGTATGGCGAGCAGCATTAATACAAATCTTTTCATAAGTATTGGGATTGATATGTGATTATTTTGTTTTCGATGTTTTAAGATCATACGATGCAACGGCTTCATGTAATGGCAAATTATTTATTTATAAACTTGATAAATTGATCATGCAGTTTGATCAATATCAGCCGGATTTCTTGAATAACTGAATGAATGAAGGGTTTTATGTCCGGCATGAAATTAACGACCGGAACTTTGCAGGCTGTATAGCTGTCAAAAATTCTGTTCTGCCAACTATCCGGTAACTGGGTAAGCCTGTACAAGGGTTTGATTTTAATAAACAAATATAAGGCAAATGGATTACCAAACAGGTTGGATTTACTATAAATAAGGGGTGAATCAGGCCTTGTTCAATAAATTCCGGAATCTCCTTTCAACGAATGAACCTCTTCGTTTCCAGGGGTAAAAAAGATCCAACAAAAAAAGCCCTTCCGGAAACTGCGGAAGGGCTTTAATTTGATCAGTTCAAAGATCTATTCAATAATCAGGCGCTGGGAAACAACACCTTCTTCAGTATCTATTTTAATCAGGTAGAGACCTGCCGGCAAGGCTGAAGTGTTCAGCTGGTATTCATTTCCATTAACCTCCTGGTTGATGACCATTTCCCCCGTCAGGCTAAACAAGGAGACTGTGCGCAATTTGCTTCCGGTCTGAATGTTCACGAAATCATTTGCCGGGTTGGGATGGATGCTGATATCGGTGGATACATTGTCACCAATTCCTGTACAATCATCAATGGTCACCGGGAAGGTGGATGATGATCCGGGGCATCCGTTGGCGGTTTCTTCAGAAACCAGCACCGTACCATCACCCGGTTCAGCCCAGGCAACGGTTACCTGATAAGTGCCCTGACCTTCCGTGATTGTGCCTCCGGTCACTTCCCAGGTATAGGTGCTACCTTCATGGTATTCAGCATCATACATTTCTGTATGGTCATTACATACCAGGGACTCCCCGTTTACATAAGGTGAGGGAACAGCCTCAACACTTACCACAAATTCTTCCGAGAAATCTCCTTCACCGCATGAATTGATTCCGGCAACGGTAATTTCAGCTTCCCCTTCGAAGTCATCGTTCCACACCACAGTAGCTGTCGTTTCCGTACCGTCGATGGTTCCGGCTTCTTCAGGAAAGATCTGCCATACATAGTAATCGGCCTCGGATGCTCCTTCGGTGGTATACGCTGTGGTCTCATTGTTACAAACACCGGCAGGGCCATCGGGTGTGGCAGCCGGGAGCGGAGCATAAATGATGTAGATCTCTTCCTGTCCTGACATCTGCATGCTGCAAGTGCCCGTGGTTCCTTCAACCGTGTAATACCCTTCCTCAGTCTGTAAACCAAAGCTGATACCAGAGCCTGTACCCTGGATGGGATCACCTAGAGGATCGCTGTCAAGATAAAGTTGATATTCGACACCCGTTTCTGATCCCGAGAGAGTCAGTTCAAGTCCCTCCTCATCTTCACAATAGACACCGCCGCCGCTGAGATCAAACTCTTCGGGGCTTGTACTTAAAGTGACAGAAAATTCATCAGACCATTCGCTATACCCGCATGTATTGCTGGCCCGGACTTTGATCGTGAAGTTCCCTGCCCAGTCACCAGAAGGTTCAAAGGTAGCATCATTCATATCCCAGGAAAGTGATCCTGCTTCCTCATCAGATAATGTCCATTCATACTCAAAAGCATAATCCAGTTCGGGAATCTCATAATTATATACATATCCGGAGCAGATCTCATCTTCTCCCTCCGGTGTCTCGGGTTTCTCAATCTGAGGAACCACGGAAACCAGATTTTCAAGATAATTCGTGTCGATGAACAATCCGTCGGTTACGATAAGGCTGACGTCAAAGTCACCCAAGTCGTTATAATCAATTGAAGGGGTTTCTTCTGTAGATGAAGAAGGGCTTCCGCCAGGGAAGGACCAGGTGTGGTCATAACCGGTTCCCAGGATGTCGGGCTCATAATCTGCTGTGCCATTTTCACAGAATTCACTTTCACTGCTGCTGAAAACCGCAGAGATCATAGGTGGTGCCGGGTCGAGATCCAGCAATTCTACTTTTATACTTTGCAGGATTATCTTGCTGTCGTCATCCTGGATAAAGGCCACCAGTTCGCATTCGGTTTTATCCCATGAGTTGTCAAAATCGAAAGTAAATTCCACATCATGAACATCATAATCATTGATATCTGAAATGTCGATACCATCAGCATCAGGTGCCATCAAACGGTTTACGAAATTCACTTCATCCATGTCAAACCATTCTTCCGGAATGTGAGATTCAGTCAGGGCGAGCCTTACTTTCAGGTTATCACCTTCGTAAGCTGCCTGTTTTTGTATCCTGACCGTTACAGCATACTCATCACCGCTGCTCGATCCATAGATCTTCATGACATGGGTAGAAGGCATGAAAATGCGGTTGTCAACGATGGCTGCATACTCTTCATACATACTTTCCGTGTTGGAACCTCCGACATAATCATCGAATTCTCCATCGAAGTTGGCTGTAGGATAGCCGGTTACAGCATAATAAGCGTTCCTGGCATCGGAATCTTCATGTGCATAATCATCACCATTATGGTTTTCCACGATGGCAACAGAATGGCCGTAAGCTACGAGGTCATCAGCACCCATAGCTGCCCCGGGGCAATACACGCACCATGTACCCGTTGCAATCTCTACGACAACATAGTTCCGTGGAACTTGTGCCATGGAGGCAATTGCAAAACCAAGTACCATTAAAATTGTAGTTAATTTTTTCATAGGCTTTTTAAGTTTGTTTTATTGATTGTTTCGGATTTAAACTTAACAAAACTAAATATTTAACTTTTTATATTTGTCTTAATTGTTAATTTTCTGTGATCAACTCTTTTCCTGCCAGTATCCTGACCACATAGATACCGGGTGACAGATCGGTGGTATTGATCTTCAGCTGCCCTGATATCTCATTATAGGTATGCAACCGTTCGCCATTCATGTTAAATATCTCCAAACGCAGAACAGGCTTGTTTATGGTAATTGTAAGGTGGTCATCTGCCGGGTTGGGATGGATCTGCAATTTGTCCGAATGGGTTAATTCGCCTATTGCCGTGCAGTCGTCAATAAATACTTCAAAATCCGCTGATGATCCTTCGCATCCTGCCTCCGTTGTTACGGTTGCGGAGAGGGTTCCTGTTCCGACTTCACCCCATTCCACCATGACAACATTTGTGCTATCACCTTCAGTGATCATCCCGCCGAAAACCTCCCATACAAAGCTGTCTTCTGTATTTCCGGTCGCTTCATAAGTTTCAACCTGCCCTGAACAAACCATATCTTCCCCGGAAATCTCAGGTGCAGGAAAGGCATCAACTTGTATCTCCAGGGCGGGTGACAGGTTACCGTCACCGCACTCGTTGATGCCAAAAACAACGATCTCGGCAGTTCCAGCGAAACCTGGGTTCCACACCACTGTCGCGTCAAGTCCATCGGGAGTAAGTATTCCAGCTTCTTCTGGTTCCAGAATCCAGTCGTAACTGTCGGCATCGTCAGCCCCTTCCGATGAATAAGTGGTAGTATCGGTGTTGCAGACCATATCCTGTCCTTCAGGAATGGCCGGTTCGACGGGCGGGAATTCTATCCAGACTTCTACCTGACCGGACATCGTGATGTCACAGTTGTCTGTGTATGCCAACACTGTATAAAATCCTTCATCAGGTAAGTAGCCAAAACTGATTTCCGATCCGTTTCCTTCAACAATGATATCTGTACTTTCACCATCCAGTAAAAGTTCGTAGCTGACAGAGGTTTCAGATCCATCAAGGGTAATTTCTGCTCCATCTCCGCCAAGGCAATATCCGCCTCCGCCTTCCACGTTAAAAATGTCAGGACTCAAATACGTTGATCCATCCAGGTAATCGGACCACTCGCCCTCTGCACAGATGTTGACTGCACGGACCCTGACCGTAAAGTCTCCAGTCCAGTCATCAGCAGTTTCCAGCACGCCCTCATTGGTTTCAGAAATGAACTCACCCGCTTCAGCCGGATCGATTTCCCATTCGTAATATTGTGCAAATTCGACTTCATCTATTGTATACTGATAAGTCATATTTGAACATAATTCCGTTTCTCCCTCGGGGGTGCCGGTCTGACCAGGATTGTCGAGAACAGTTATGAAGTCAACTTTCAATTCCGTATCATTCCCAAAAATGTCGGTAACGGTCAATTCCACGTCATAGATGCCAGGCGTATTATAGGTAACCGAGGGATTCTGCTCGTCAGAGGAGGAGGGAGTGCCTCCCGGGAAGGACCATTCCCATGAATCGATCAATCCGACAGATAAGTCTGTAAAATCAACTGTTGAACCTGTACAGACTGTTTCTTCGCTGGCTTCAAAATCAGCGTTTAATGGAGAAACGCCATACTTCCTCAGGACGATACCTTCGCTGGTGGCCGGCTTTTCACCGCAGAGGTAGAGAACATTGTTAGGGGTTATGACCATTGCCCTGAAACTGTATCCTGTGAAAGAGGTGTCGGTAACCCAGGTTTGCCCTCCGTCCGTCGATTTTGACAGGTCGCCCGGGGAACCTGTTGCGTAAAGCGTATCATGATCATACCAGGCACCGCATACAAGCAACCCCTCGCCGGTAGCCAGGGTACTTGTAGTCCAGGTTTCGCCTCCATCGGTAGTAACCTTTACCTTGCTTACATCGCCGCCGAACATGCCATGGTCACTGTCATAAAAATCCACCATTGCTGCCATTGCCCCAAGGGATTCCTCATTGGACCACGTTTGCCCGCCATCGTCACTGTATCCCAGGTCACCACCAAGAAATACAGCATAATATTCATCGCCTCCGGCGTGGTCAAGATCCCAGTAGTTGCTTCCACCGCTCGATCCGTTCCAGTTGGAACCGCCATCGGAAGTGTACAGTTTCTGACCCCCGACAATGCAACCGTTGTTTGCGTCTTTAAAAGCCACCTTGTCGAAACCAGAAGTCCCGTTATAGCTGACTGTCCACGTATCACCGCCATCGGTACTTTTCAATATTTTGTCATCAAGGGTTGCAATATATCCGGTATTTTCATCGGCAAAGGTTATACCTCCCAACAGGGTACTGTGTGTTTGGGTTATTGTCGTCCATGTATCGCCCCCATCTGATGTTTTCAATATGGTGCCATACGCGTTGATTGCCCATCCTTTTTGCCACAGGCCATCATCTCCGGGAACAAAACACATATCCCTGATAAATTCATTATCAGCCGAGTAAACTGTTTCCCATCCTCCCTGGGAGAAGCCGGTCATTGTTGTAAGTACTAAAACGAGTAGACTGGTTCTGAAATAAATTGTAATCCATTTTCTCATAGTCTTAATTTTTTATGATTCTTTATTGATTTTTTTATCTGGGCCGTTTAATTCCCGTAGGGTTTTCTTCTTCTCTGCCTTTTCCAATCCTTTGATCAGATTTTGGAGCGCAAGATTCTCATCAGATTTTTTTCTTATGATCTTATCGATCTGCTCTTCCAGCGGTTCCCTTGGTTTATCGTCCATGATGCGTTGTCGAATATTGTGATTTCATCCGCAAAAGAAAGTAACCTGAATTTGCCAATGGTTTAAATGTGGCTTACAATAGCTTTCATCTCACCTTACAATTTCTTACAAAATTTGTATGTGGCTTAAATAGAGCATGTTAAAAAATATAAAATAATTTAGAATCGAGACAGGAACGCGCTGAGGTTTTCTTCTTTTGACAGCCCGAATTTTTGTCTTAGACGTGAACGCGCAACATCGATGCTGTTAACGGATTGATAAGTGATAGCTGCAATATCTTTGGTACTCATATTCAATTTCAGGAATGCGCTCAACCTTAAATCATTTGTTGTCAGGTCGGGAAATTTTTCGACAAGTTTCTTGTAGAAATCGATATGGACCTGTTGGAATCGTATTTCAAATTCTTTCCATAACTCATCCCCGGTATCCTTGTCGAGTTCCCGAATGACAGATTCAATGGTTCTTTTATTCTCTGGTTTTAGACGTTTGACAGTCTCTTTCAATTTTCCGGTGATGTTGAGAATAAATTCATTTTTCTTAAGCTGGTAAAGCACATGTGTTGTCAATTCCTTGTTTCTGGCTTCCAGTTCTCTTATCAGGTTGACTTGTTCAAGTTCAATACGTTTCATCCTGTTCCGTCCCAGTTTTAACAGAAGGATCAAGGCAATTAAAACAAGGAAAAGGATGGCGATGATGGCGATCATGATGGTCACTCGCTGATTTTCGCGTATAGCCTGTTTTTCCCTCTCCTGCTTTTCCCTAATTGCTTTTTCCTCAAATCTGAACAAAGCATCCCGGTAAGCCAGCTTTTTTATATTTTCTTCATTTAATATACTGTCTGCAAAGGCTTTGAATGTTTTGAAATAGTACAGGGAACTGTCGAGTAACCCGCGGTTCTCATAGATCCCGGAAAGTCCCCTGGCCGCATTGGCAATGATTTCGAGCTGGCTATTGGATTTTGCCAGGGACATGGCTTTCCTGTAAAAATAGGCTGCTGAATCAGGTTCTTCCATCGCACGGTAATTGTTTCCGTATTGATTGAAAAACTCAGCCATTAATATTCCTTTCGGTCCTGCATAATTCTGATCCTTTACATTCAGTGCAAGTAAGGCTTTGTCCATTAACGCATTGGCATTGTGATAGTTGCCCTGGTAATACTCCAGCCTGGAGAGACTATGGTAATTGTGTGCGATTTGTGAATTCAAACGCAGTTTAAATGCCAGTTCCTGTGAACGGTTCAGGTAATCACGTGCCCGCACCGTATCCTGCAGGGCGATGCTGGTGAGTCCAAGGTTAGAGTAGGCAATAACCATCATCATGGAATCACCCTGTTCGATGGCTTTCTCGAGGGCAGTGGCATACAATCCCTGAGCTTCCATGTGATTACCGGCCTCCCGGTTGATATTTCCGATGTTGCTGTAAAGATTATCAAGCCACTCATCGAAACCTGCAGCCTCTGAATACCTGATAGCTGACTGGTAATAGTCCAACGCATCGACCAGCTGGTTTTGGACCAGGGCGATATTGCCAAGAACGAGGCAAACACCGGCCAGTCCCGCATCATCATGATCCTTCTTGAAGAGTTCCAGAGAAGTTTCATAGTGTTTTATGGCGAGATCCAGGCTGTCATGCATCACCGCAATATCTCCTAAGCATCCGAAAAGTTCAGCCCTGAAGTCATCAATTCCAGTATTGTCTGAAAGAAGGAGGGCCTCGACGGCAAAGTCCCTGGCCTTTTCCAGGTCAATCTGCTGATATCTTTTTGACAGAAGCGTAAAGATTTCAATACGCTCCATGCTTGTATGTGTGGTGATCAATCTGTTTTCCAGACTGTCAATAAGTTCATTCTGTGCTTTTAGTGTGCCTGCCAAGCCACAAAACATAGCAGAGGATATGATCAAAAAAAATCGCGGCGAGAAAACCATGGAACAAATTTATTTTAATTTTAATGACCATTTTAAGTCCTTCTTATGCTGATACTAAAAGACATGAAACTGGCAGATGTGATACACCACGATCACAACCTGGTTCCCATCATCAACCGCTTTGATATACATTTGGGATTCGGTGATAAGACCATCGGTGAATTAACCCGGGAACAAGACATCAATACAGATTTTTTCCTCGTCATCCTGAATGCCTTCCATGATCCACAGTATTTCCCAAGAAAGCACCTGCAGAGCTTTCCGGCCTCCATGCTGATTCACTACCTCACCAAATCACATGATTATTACCTGGAAAAAAAGATTCCGGAAATAGAATATCTTATCGACAACCTTACCGAAGAAGACGGGATGGACAATGATACCTTCCTGTTGCTTAAAAATTTCTTTAAGGAGTATAAAGAAGAACTCATGAGCCATATCAGAAAAGAAGAGGAGCGTGTATATCCCTATGTCCTGGAGCTGGAGCGGGCTATTGAAGAATTAACCCCTTCGGAATCACTCATCAGCCAAATGAATGCTTATAGTATCAATGACTATGAAGATGAACACGATGATGTGG
>JARRQC010000085.1:12974-23285 GCA_037382165.1 bacterium
GAGGATAAACTGTATGACCTGAAGAATATCCTGATTAAATATGTTCCAACGGGAAGAACTGATGCTAACAGTTACAAAATACTACATGAACTGTTTTTGCTTGAATCGGATCTCAATGACCATTCCAGGATCGAGGACCTGATTCTTGTCCCGAAGGTGGAAGCGATGGAATTCACCCTGAAAACCATGAATTCCTGATATGGCTGAGCGGATAAATATCGTCCTGGTTGAGAATTCCTTTTTTATCACGGCGGGGTTTAACAGCCTGATCGCTGAATTTCCCGGTTTATTCCTTTCCGCTTCCTATGACGGGTCTGAAAAGAACATTGTGCAAAAAGTGTTGCATCACAAGCCGGATCTGGTGGTTTTAAATCCAGCGCTTATTGACGTTGGGTTGTTTTCCCTGATAAAGGATTTTTCAAGGGGGGCACTTGTTGCCGGGCTGGTAAATGATAAGACACCTGAAAATGTAAAAAGTCATTTTGATTGTTGTCTTGATCTGTCATGGAACAAATATGAGATCATAGAAACTTTCAGGGATTTTTTAGTGAAAAGATTGAAACAGGATGATCATGATAAATCGGATACCGTTTTGAGCAGCCGGGAGCAAATGATCGTCAGGGAGGTGGTTTCGGGACTGACAAATCAGGAAATTGCAGATAAGCTTTTTCTCAGTGTTCACACGGTGAATACACATCGAAAGAACATTACCAACAAATTGGGTATCAAAACTGTTTCCGGCCTGACGGTTTACGCCCTGATGAATAAAATCGTTGATATTCATGAAATTCGTCATTAAGTATTGCCGTAACCTGCTTTCCAGCACGACTTTTGGTGCTTTTTGTTATTCTGGTTAAACAAACTTATTTTTGCGGGCGTTTATTACTTATCAGACAACTCTTAAACAAAACAAAGCAATGAAACCCGTTGGCATTTTTTACGGATCGACATATGGCATGACAGCCAAGGCGGCAGAAAAGATTAAAAAGGCATTTGGCCGCGCAAAAGTGGATGTACACAACCTGAAGGAATCTAGCCTTGAAAATATGGCGGACTATCAGAACATCATCTTTGGTACGAGTGCCTGGGGCATCGGGGAGATGCAGGATGATTGGGAATATTTCATCGATGACCTGGCTGATTTTGATTTCAGCGGACGAAAGCTGGCCCTGTTCGGACTGGGTGACCAGAAGGAATATCCCGAAAGCTTTGTGGATGGTTTGGGCACACTCTATTGCCGTCTTCCTGACAAATCCTGCATTGTTGGAAACTGGCCTACTGAAGGCTATGATTTCTACTTTTCTCTTGCCAGCAAAGAAGATAAGTTCGTTGGCCTTGTGCTGGATGAACACAACCAGAAAGACCTCACAGACGAACGAATTAAAAAGTGGGTGGCGCAACTTAAGAAAGAATTCGTCTAAATAAGCTTCCATTTGTTAAAATCTTAAGCCTGTTTCCTGCTAAGTTTTAAATTTGCAGGGATATGATCGACAGGTCTCAACATAAGGGCATAAACCGGTGGGTTCTCCACTTTATGGCTTTTGCCTTTTTCTGGCTGGTTTGCGGGGAGCTGATCACGCTCCATCAGAAAGCCATTTATGGTTTCGATCCGTTCAGTCAGAACATGCCTTTCGCCAAGACCGATCATTCGTCTCCGAAGTCAAAAACAGATAAGGGATCGAAATTTGACAAGTTCAAAGACCAGTATCATTTTGATTTCATTAAAAACGAGACAGCCCAGACCCGGTACATTCCGCAATATTTAGATATTGTATTTGGGAATACTTTCACAATCTTTCTTTCACAATCGGGTTACCCGCTTGTTCTCCTCAGGGCGCCCCCCTCCGTTTAGTGTATCCTTCTTTTCGATATTTTGACTTTGCATAGCCTTGCTAACCAATCGGATTGGTTATAAAAGCTAATGCACGGTATAGATAAATAATTACAAATAAAATATTTCAAGATGAAAAAATTACTCTACACATTTCATGTGATGGCAATGATTTTGCTTTCCACACTATTTGTTCAGTCCCAGACCACGGATACCCTTTCCATGGGGCCGGGATATGGCAATGACATTTTTTACAGCATGGAGAATGGTGAAGTTGCTTCAGCACCCCGCGATAACTGGGACATCGCATTTTACACACCCAGGTTCAGTGCAGGGATAATCGTTAATGAAGGGTATGGCGGAATGCAGGGATATACTACACTTTACACCTATCCCTACGGTGATACCAGTGCGTGGGAATCCGTCGATACCTCGAATATGGCGCTTTGGAAACCCTTGTACAACTCACCGGAATACTGGGAAGAAGGGGCTTTCAACAGGAACTCCACAGGCCACCCCGACTATGGATGGGGATGGTACAATATGGTCAATCACCATCTCTACTACGAGGACCGACGGTTTATCTACTATTCACTGGTCAATGATGAAGTTGTGGATCGCGAACCCGACAGCCAGTCATGGGATATTGTCTTTACGCGTTATTTTGAAGAACTTGAAGCTGAAGGTGAGATCGTTCCTTACCTGGTTGCAGGCGCTGCATCCAATGTGGATATTGGTGCCAACAATTTCCACCCGGTATCCCTCGACTTCATGGACTGGAGTTCCGAGCCATTCGATTCGCTGAAAAATACCATCGGGCATGACTGGAAATCCTTCGATTTTACCACCGGTTGGGTAATCCTCGATTCCAATGTTTATTTCGTGCAGAATTTTGACGGTAATGTATATAAACTCATCTTCACCTGGTGGGATGGTTCCACCACCGGGGACTTTGCCCTGGAAAAACAATTGGTTTCACTGGTTGATGTTGATGAATTTGAGCAGGAAGTGGCTGAAATAGAGGTGTATCCTAATCCTGCGACTACCCAATTCAACATCCGGGGAAAGGTTGATTACAAAGAACCCCTGACAGTTTCTGTTTATGATCAGTCAGGACGCAGGGTACATGCTTTCGATACCGACGCCATGGAACTGGAACGCGGAATACTAGTCAACCGGGCAGATTTCTCCACCGGGTTATATATCATTCAAATTACCGGGGATAACTTCACCGCCCGGCAGAAATTGATGATCAGGTAAATTGAAAAAAATTTGGTTAGTTATATTGTTATTTAGCTTGCTGGCTGCCGTCCTCCCAACGGCAGCCCAGCAAGTTTCTCTTATCCACCTGGTCGATAAGGTGACGGGAAAGCCAGTAGCCTATGCCCATGTACTTGTGGAAGGTCTGGATGAAGGTTCAGGCATTAAAAGCGGTTACCTGACCGGTGAAGATGGATCAGCATCCATTAAGACGGATAATCCTGTTAGAATCAGTGCTACTTTTGTTGGTTACAGGAACACATTCGATACCATCTATCCCGGAGAATCAAAGACCATCATCATGGAACCGGCAGTGTTCAATGTTGATGAAGTGGTGGTGACTGCACAATATAAGCCGGAAACTGTCGACCGCTCCATTTATAAGATGAAAGTGCTGGGCAACCAGCTCATTGAGGCAAAAGCGGCGGTTAACCTCACCGATCTGTTGGCGGGAGAACTGAATATCCGTATTACTCAGGACAATATCTTCGGCTCCTCCGTGATCATGCAGGGCCTCTCAGGTGAACACATCAAACTATTGGTAGACGGTGTGCCGGTCATTGGAAGGCAGGATGGTAAGATTGACCTGCAGCAGATCAACCTGCAGAATGTGGATCATGTGGAAGTGGTACAGGGCCCTATGTCCGTTGTTTATGGTAGTAATGCGCTGGCCGGAGTCATCAATATCATTACCCGTGACGGAGACAAACAAAAAGCATCCCTTCAAGCGGAAAGTTACGTAGAATCTGTAGGGCAATACAACTTATCTCTGGGAGGAACATATGCGGTAAACAGGCACAGTTTTACCCTTTTTGGCACGCGGAATTTCTTTAATGGGTATGATCCGGACGGGGATACACGTTATCAGCAGTGGAAACCCAAGTTGCAATATACCCTCGAGGGGACCTATATGTACCGGTCAAGGAACACTACCCTGAAACTCGGAGGCAATTTCTTTGATGAAGAGATCCGTGACCTTGGTAACCCGCTGGAAGTATTCAATTATAATAAAGCATTCGATAAATATTATTTTACACGAAGATGGTCGGTAAGGGGCGAATGGATTCAGGAGTTTAATGCACGGGCAAGGCTTTCTGTTATCACGGCATATTCCGACTACAGCCGTAAAAGAAATACCTATCTCCATGATCTCACGAACCTTTCAGATGTGCTCGTCAAAGGGGATGAAGTGCAGGACACGACCGGTTTTGAAAATACAATGTTGCGTGCAATTTACGGTAACAATGTGGCGAAAGGACTCATACAGTACCAGCTGGGACTGGATTTGAACAACGAAACCGGGGAGGGCAAGAAGATACAGGATGGCAGACAGGAAATAGGGGATTATGCCGCTTTTCTCACCCTGGAGATCATCCCCATTCCCCAGATCAGTATACAGCCAGGCATTCGTTACATATACAATACCAAGTATGATGCACCCCTCACTTATTCATTGAATTTTAAGTGGACGATCATTGAACCGCTTTCTTTCAGGGTTTCCACCGCGAAAGGATTCAGGGCGCCATCCCTTAAGGAGTTATATCTTGATTTTGTTGATATTAACCATGACATCACGGGAAATCCCGACCTTGAGGCAGAGGTGGCCCAGAATATCAATATCCATGCCGGCTACAACTCACAATCCCCGGCAGATTATAACTGGGGTATTGAACTGGGATTGTTCTACAATCATATAAGGAACAAGATTGACCTGGCCATCACAAATCCTGACCCCCTGAAATATTCTTATGTGAATATAGACCAGTTTTATACCCAGGGATTCGAACTGACATTCAACAACCGTGTTTATCCCTGGCTCAGACTGAACCTGGGTTTGTCGGTCACTGGTCAGCGGCAGTATATTGAAAGTGCATCCAACAACAGTGATGCATTTTATTACTATACTGATTTTAACGTGCAGGGTAACTATATCTGGCAGCTTACCGGATTGAACTTTGCCTTGTTTTACAAATATAACGGGTCCTATCCGCAACTGCAGCTGGGTTCCGAGGACCTGGTGGAGGTAATTTATGTTGACCCTTTCAATACATTGGATATAAATGTCAGCAGGTGGTTCTGGAAAAGACGGATCAATCTGCAAGTTGGTGGAAAGAACCTTTTCAACGTCACCAATGTGGATACGAGAAGCAGCGGCGGAGCAGGAGGAGGCATTCACACCGGTAGCGCCGGCAGCCGTCCGATAGGGTGGGGAAGAACTTTCTTCATGAAGGTGATATTTAATTTGAATCAATAATATTGATGAGAAGTAATCTGTTATTTCTTTTGGCCGTGGTGATGATGCTGACCGGCTGTTTCAAGAAGGAAGATCCTATTCCTGCCAACCCGGTCGGGCCGGTTGAAGAAGTAGTAATACCCATGACAGAATACTACGTTAACCAGGTATACTTTGAATTGAGTTCAGGTGAACAGGTTAGTATGAATAAAAAGAATGACTTTGACCTCTCCTTTGCCTGTCACGACACATCCACGCTGATCCGCCTGAATACGGCTACTTTCATGGAAGCGGCTGAAACCAGCCAGACGGACCTTTCGGCGACAGTCGATACAGCAGGTTTGAGTTGGTCATTCGACAAATCTGATGGGAATCCCGATTCTACGGCTTTGAAGAACTGGATCCGCATTACTGCGGGGGATACAGTCTATTCCGATAAGGTCTGGGTCATCAACAGGGGCATCAGTGAGCTGGGCTTCCCGCTTGGACTGATGAAAGTAAAATTTAATCGCATGACGGGGGATACCTACCATTTTTCGTATGCCCCATTCGGCAGTAATGAAGTCAGGGAATCCTCTGTCCGCAAAAACCCTGGCTATAACTATGTGCAGTATGGCTTTACCGATGGCGGGGAAGTGAGGCAAATAGAGCCTGAAACAAACAAATGGGACCTGCTTTTTACACAGTACACCACACTCTTGTTTACCGATGAAGGAGACCCGTACCCTTATCTCGTAACCGGAACATTAGTCAATGAGTGGGGAACAGACGTAGCCTTTGATAGTACCATGATCTTTAATGATATAGAACTGGATGATGTCCTCTTTCTTGAATATTCTCACAACACGGATGGAATAGGTTATGAGTGGAAAGAACTTGTAGGCGACCCAACAGGCGGTGATTTCTATTACCAGGCAAAGTCAAATATCAACTACCTCATCAGGTCGAAGGAAGGCATTTATTATAAGTTGAGGTTTACCGGATTCTATGACCAGGAAACCGGTGAAAAAGGATTTCCAACCTTTGAATTTCAGCGGCTTTGACGACCAGGTAATTGCTGACCATCCACGATGAAGTGATTCTTTCCTGCATCAGGTTCACTTTCGTTTTCCATTTTGCAGCGCCGGGTCAATTCCTGAAAGATAAAATCAGGCAGGCATAAAGCCAAAATCCCCTACTTTTGCCCACATGAAATTGAATTACATTGTTTGGGATGTAAGCCCCATGATTTTTTCCCTTCCTGACGATATACCGCTTATCGGGGGATTTTCTGTCAGGTGGTATGGCTTGTTGTTTGCCATGTCCTTTGTGGTCGGTTATGTGATCATGCAGAAGATATTTAAGAATGAAGGGTTGACCAATAAAGTATTGGACGAATTGTCCACATACATGATCATCTTCACCATCGTTGGTGCCCGTCTTGGTCATTGCCTGTTCTATGAGCCTGCCTATTATTTGGCACATCCCATCGAGATATTGAAAGTATGGGAAGGTGGGCTTGCCAGTCATGGTGCGGCCGTAGGGATCATTACCGGACTTTATTTCTTTGCCCGGAAGAACAGGAAGCCTTTTATGTGGATTCTGGACAGGATTGTTATCGTGGTAGCGCTTTCCGGATTCTTTATTCGGACCGGAAACCTTATGAATTCAGAAATCTTTGGGGATGTGACCACACTGCCCTGGGGCTTTCAGTTTGTCCGTTATTATAATGAAGCTTTTACTGCCGACCCGCGGCATCCCACTCAAATTTATGAAGCATTGAGTTATTTAGCCATATTCTTTTTTCTCTATCGATACTACTGGAAGAGCAAAGGACTGGTTCGGCCGGGGATGCTTTTCGGATTTTTCCTGATCCTGGTCTTCGGTGTGCGATTCTTTATAGAATTCGTCAAAGTGCCCCAGGTGGGTTTTGAGGAAAACATGCTGCTGAATATGGGACAAATACTAAGCCTTCCCTTCATTTTGACAGGCCTGGCTGTGATCTACTGGTCCAAAAGCCAGGTGGTGCCTAAATCGCTGAAATAATAGCAAAAGCTTATCTGTACCCGAATATCTCTATATTTTGCATGAGGGCAGAATCCAGCTCTTCACTCAGTTCCCGTTGCCTGTGATCGCGTGCCACCTGGCTGAGTCTTTGCAGGACGGCCAGTGCTTCTTCGATCTGCCCCTGGTATAGTTCAGCAATCGATTTGTCCAGGCTGCTATAGTAGGCAAGGTCTTCTTCATAACGGTCACGAATGGTTTCAAGCACTTCAAGCCCCTTTTCCGTTTCCCCGGCTTCCAGGTAATAATCTCCCCAGGGGATCATGTAATAGTCAAAGGGTATCTTGCTGTGAGGAAAGAATTTGATACCCCTGTCCAGCACACGGACAGCTGAATCATATTCCTTTCGCTCAATGAGCGCCTGTGCCAGCCGGATGTAATTTTGTTTCATGATGCCTACAGTCCTGTCGCTTTCCCGGTCGATGATGACATCGTCCTCATTCAACCTGCCCCATCTGACATCATCAGCCATCAGGGTTTCGTAAGCCCGCACAGGATCAACACCACCCACCTTGTTCACGAATTGTGTTGCAGGAACAGGCTTCAGCCGGTAGACGACACCTTCCAGGTGACAATATTCATCGAGATTGAGGACCCCGGCATGTGCGTTTGGATTGGCAAAATAAATAGGGCGTTCCCAGTTGTTGGTAGCGATCAGGTCCAATAACATCAGATCATTGCGATAGAGTGCATTCTGTGTGATGTCCCAGCTTAACACATCCACAACACGATCAGCGTCTTCCGGCCGGACCGTGCCATTGTTGACTACCGCAGCGGAATCGATGGTCAGTTTCAGTTTTTTTGTTGGTACGTAATTGATCCATGTTCCGTTTTGAAGGGGGACGAGGGTGCGTTTGTCATCGCTGGCTACAAAATTGATGACATCCATCAGCTCCTGCCTGTCCTCTACACGGGTGAAGATGGGTATGTAGTTTTGTTCTCCCATCATATACTTTTCCTTGGGGATGGTAAGCGGCAGCGGATCTGATTCGTAAACCTTATTGAACATCTGGCTGACATACCAGTCACCTGAAGAGAGCATATAATTGACAACCCTCACATCGGTTCTGATGCCCTCCACCTCCTGGGCATACCATAAGGGGAATGTATCGTTATCCCCATTGGTAAACAGGATGGCGTTGGGTTCACAGGATTCCAGGTACATTCTTGCAAAATCACGCGCAGCATATTTCCCGGAACGGTCATGAGAATCCCAGCCTTCCGCCCCCATGATTACCGGAACGAGAAGCAGCGTCATGACAGTTGCCGTCAGGGCAGCCACCCTTGAATTCTTGAGTAAATTGCCCAACATTTCATAGACAGCCATGACACCGAAACCGATCCAGATGGCAAAAGCATAGAAAGATCCGGCATAGGCGTAATCGCGTTCACGTGGCTGTAAAGGTGTCTGGTTGAGGTAGATGATGATGGCAAGACCGGTCATAAAGAACAACAGAAAAACCACCCAGGTATCTTTTTTAGTCTTGTTCAGGTGAAAAAAGAATCCAAGCAATCCGAGTATCAGCGGCAGGAAATAGAAATTGGTATCGGCGGGGTTTTGCATGCTTACAGGGAGGTTGTCCTGTTCACCCAGCCGTGCTTCGTCAATAAAACCGATGCCGCTTTTCCAGTTACCATTCATCACTTCCCCCTGGCTTTCAATATTGTTTTGCCGGCCGACAAAATTCCACATAAAGTAGCGCAGGTACATGTGTCCCACCTGGTAGGTAAAAAAGAACTTCAGGTTTTCTCCGAATGTAGGTTTGTAGAGCACCTCAGCAGTCCCGTCCGCACCGGTTACCCTTACGGGTGTTCCCTTGCTGCCGCCATATTGTTTATAGAGTGAGATATGCTGGGGTTTCTGACTGCTCCACATCCGCGGGAAAATCGTGGTGAATTTCGGATCGAAGACGGGAACGGTTCCTGCCCTGTCATCTTTGATTACATACTTGCCTTTCTCATGGTCCTTCATATATACCGGGTTTCCATCCAGGTAGTCAACCCGCGGTGCATTGTAATACTGACCGGATAATATGGGCCAGGTGCCATATTGTTCACGATTGAGATAGGAAAGTAAAGCCAGCGCGTCTTTCGGGTCATTCTCATTGATCGGGGTATTGGCATTTGCCCGGATCACAAGAATAAAAAAGGAGGAATATCCAATGAGAATAAAGGTTAGCGCAAGGATGACCGCATTCAGCACGGTTTTTCCTTTTCTCTCGGTATACAAAAGACCGCCGATGATCAGGGCGGAGAGAAAAATGAAATAAATGATTGTTCCAGAATTGAAAGGCATGCCAATGGAATTGACGAAGAAAAGCTCAAAATTACCTGCCAGTTCAACGATTCCCGGTATGATTACATACATGATAACAGAAAGTATCAGTATGGAAATGACTCCGGCTATGATAAATCCTTTGTGGGAATAGGTATATTTCTTGAAATAGTAAACATAAACGATGGCGGGGATGGCCAGCAGGTTCAGCAAGTGGACCCCAACTGAAAGGCCGATCATGTAGGCGATCAGTAATAGCCACCGGTATCCCTTGCGCTGATCAGCCACTTCTTCCCAGCGTAAGATGGCCCAGAAGACTATTGCCGTAAAGAACGATGACATGGCGTACACTTCTCCCTCCACGGCGGAGAACCAAAAAGAATCTGAAAACGTGTAAGCGAGTGCACCGACAAGTCCTGCACCCAGGACGGCATAGGCCTGTCCGGCCGGCAGTGTAGTATCACTGGCGCGGACATAGATCTTCTTACCGAGTAAGGTGATGGACCAGAAGAGGAAAAGAACGGTAAAGCTGCTGCTGAGTGCCGACATGATGTTGATCATCAAAGCAACATGTTCAACATTTCCCAGGGCAAAAAGAGAAAAGATCCGTCCCACAAGCTGAAAGAAAGGTGCTCCCGGGGGGTGGCCCACCTGTAACTTGTAGGCTGT
>JARRQC010000086.1:0-24206 GCA_037382165.1 bacterium
ATGACGGGGAATCGTTCCTGATTCCACAGGTCATGGAAATTCATAATCAACTTAGCTCAACATAAAATGGAAGATCTTATTCTAGGTATTGGCTCCAGGGTTGAACACCCTGAATTTGGCAAAGGGGTTGTCATACAGGTTTACAATGATTCATACGAGGTGACATTCATGGATTACGGTGTCAAATCCATTGCACGGTCCTTCGATAAGCTGAAGGTCATCGACTACAGGGGATCGGAAATTGACCTGGTGAGCTTTGAAAAAGTGGAAAAAGTTTTCAGGAAATTACTCAACGACTTGAGTGATATTCAGGAAGTGGTCGCCTTGGGCGAAAAATGGCGGGGAGGCACACTGATCTTTCAACCGGGCAATAAAGATTTGAAATCCAAAGAAATGCCCGTCGATGTATTTTTCCATAAAATCGTGATGTTGCGGGACCGTCTGCGGGTCATGGAACAAAAGATAAATGCCACCAAAGGGCTGGATGACCAGGATAAAGTCGCCCTCCAGCAATACATTACCAGGATCTATGGAAGCCTGACCAGCTTTAATATCCTGTTCGCGGATAAGGAAGATCAATTTACGGGTGAGAAATCCGGCGGTTAATTATTCAGGTGGAAAACGTTTTCAAAGCGTTACTCCATTTGCATTTTATAGCGAATACAATACGTTCAATGGTCGGTTCACTACATGAAAGAAAATGGATGGCCAGGTTTTATGAATTTTCACTCCCAATCATATATCCAAATTGAAAGGTATGGCTATTGCTTCACAAAACGCGCGATATGCACCCGACCTTCCGCAAAGAACATTAAAGTATAATATCCCACGGGCAATCCTGAAATGTCAAGCCGGCTGCTATCTGCCGAGAACAATCTTACAAATCTGCCGTTCACATCGAACAGGTTCATCCTGACAGTCTTGCTGAAAACCACGTCCTGCAATACCACGTAATCCCCCGCCGGGTTTGGAAAAACAGGCACCTCTATTTTCTCCCTGGATTCCGGAATATCACTCGCATACTGGTCAAACAACCACAGGTAAGCGTTGGCAAAATCATCTCTCCAGGTAATTTCATTATGCCCAGCACCTTCTATTTCTACCGACAGGATTTCATTAAATCCGGTCATCCTGAGGCTGTCCTCAAAATCATGCATCAGTAATATATTGTTACTTCCCTCATCCGTACCGATACTTTGATAAAACCTGATATCCTGCTTTTTGTCCATGCGGGATACGTAATCAAACAAGGAATCATGATTCACCCAGTAAGCGGGAGACATGGGGCCGGATTTGGAAAACACCTCCTGGTATCTGAGGGCTCCGTATGCGGAGATCAGCCCTCCAAGTGAACTGCCGATGATCCCGGTATGCTCCCTGCCGCTCAGGGTACGGTAATGGGCATCAATATGCGGTTTCAGTATTTCTACAATAAATTCCAGGTAGAGACCGCCCTGCCCTCCGCCGAGGGAAAATTCCCAGGGTGTCAGTTCGTCCATCCGGTATTCACCACCATGATCTATCCCAACAACAATAGGTACCTGGTAACCTTCCGTGTACAATTCATTCAGTGTCTCATCGACTTCCCATTCTCCCGAAAAAGAGGTTAGCTCATCGAACAGGTTCTGCCCGTCATGCATGTAGATCACGGGGTAGCGTTTGGGCGTGCTGTCGTAATCGGGAGGCAGGTAAAGCCAGATCCGGCGGTAGCGATCCAGCTGAGGCATGTAGAAAGAATCTGCCATCACGCTGACATTCCAGGTGGCCGTACTTTCGGCACTTCCCAGATCAGCCCAGTTATAAATGATAATATCCACCGTGTCCCCGTTTCCAAAAGTGAAGGTACGGTTGGGTAATTCCTCCATATTAGGACCTTTCTCAACTGTAGCCCATGACCCCCTGGTAAATTTAAACTCGATGGCAATTCCCTCCGGAAACGCTTCCGTAGTGATCTCATACAATCCATCATCATTTCTGGTCAGCAAATGATCCGGGCTGCCGGGATTCCATCCATTCAAATTACTGGCCATATAAATGGGATCATCCGGTGGTGTCTCTTGCGGCAGGGAGGTGATGACAAAAGTTGCCTGGCCAAAAACCTGACCCACGAAAACCATAAGAAAGCCAACAAGAATATTTTTCATCTCTCAAATGTATTTCAATTCTTCAAGGCAGGACCTGATGGCTTCAAACGACCTGGCTATATCATGATCAAGGCCAACGGAAAACCTGATCAGACCGGGAGAAAGTCCATTTCCTTTTGTATCTCTTCAGGCACTTCCGATGATGTGCTTTTCCCTGAATGGGAGAACAGCGTCTTGAAATAACCCAGGCTCACAGCATGGTACCCTACCCCCTTTTCCTGCATCATTTCCATAAACGGTGCAGCACGTTCCGCTGTTTCCACATCTATCGCGATCATACCCCCAAATCCGTACTCTTCGTGCATCAGCTTCTTCATCAGTTCATGCTGGGGATGTTCCGGCAATCCCGGATAGACCGATGGCAGTCCAATCTCTTTGAACCTTTTGGCAAGGTACATCGCGTTGTGACTGTGCTTTTGCATCCTGATATGAAGGGTTCCAAGATTCTTCAGGATACTCGAAGAGCGGAGCGGATCAAGGACCGGACCGAGCAGCATGGCTGTCCCCGTATTGACATCTGATATGCTGGAAATAAATTCCTGCGAAGCACAGATCGCACCGGCGATACAATCATTCTTTCCGTTGATGAATTTGGTCATGCTGTAAACGACAATATCGGCGCCAAGAACAAACGGGCTGATGATCATGGGTGTAAAGGTATTGTCAACAACCAGTTTCGCACCGTTCTCACCGGTAATTTTAGCCAGTTCCGGGATATTTGATACCTGCAGCATCGGGTTGGTGAGACTTTCCGTGTAGAGCACCTTGGTGTTGGGCCGCATGGCTGCCCTGACACTTTCAAGATCTGTAATATCGACGAAAGTCACCTCAATATTGAATTTGGGCAGGTAATTCATCAGGAAGGCAAATGTCCCTCCATAGGTAGTAACACTGGTCACCACATGATCGCCGGAATTGCAGAGATGTAACAGTGCGGTCGTGATCGCCGACATGCCGGAAGCAGTCACCCAGGCTGATTCCGTGTTCTCCATCGCCGCAAGGGCTTCCGCCAGGTATTTGTTGGAGGGATTCCAATGTCTTGAATACAAAAAGCAGCCCTCGGCCTCCCCGTGAAAAGCTTCTATCATCGTATCCTCACTCATGAAAGTATACGTAGCGGAGTCGGTGATTGAAGGATTCACATCACCGTATTCCCCGAATTGCTTAATGTCCTGGATGGCACAGGCAGGACAGAATTTTTCAGACATGGTCTTGAATTTTAGGATTTACTTACAAAAATAGCAAACTATACCCCAATTCATTAATTTTACACGGATTTCATGGGTCAGACAAGGCCGGTTTTCTATGCAATATCGCGAGCTGAAAAATTTCCTCCTCCTTTTTACCATCCTCATGGCTGGTTCATTTATCATGATCAACTTTATCGGCCCGGACAAGAAAAGGACCCGTATTATTGACGGAGACGGTAGCGGCCTGTACGCTTATCTGCCCACCGTTTTAATACATCGGACTGTCGATTTCACTCCCGTCTTTAATGAAGAAAAAAGCCGGCGTGCTTTGGATTACCAGGGGCATTATTTTTACAAACATCAAGACATATTGATCAATAAGTACACCTCAGGCACAGCGATTATGGAAACACCGCTGTTTCTCGCGGCCTGGCTGTTATCCCCTGTCTTTGGCCTGCCGCAAGACGGATACAATGTGCTTTTTCAATATTCCGTAGCCCTTTCGGCAATACTATTCGTTTTTCTTGGCTTACTAAGCCTTGCCAGGTTGATGTCCTTTTATTCCGTTAAACGATGGCTGGTCTATCTGATGCTCTTGTTTTTGCTTTTTGGCACAAACCTCTTCTATTATACATTCATGGCGCCTGCCATGTCACATGCATACTCATTCGGCCTGATAAGTATCTTCCTGTACCTTATGAAGAGCTTATTTTTACACTACAGAAAAGTTAACTTGTACCTTGCGGCATTTGTCTTCGGCCTCATCATTCTGGTCAGGCCGGTCAATGGTATTGTTCTGTTCTTCATTCCTTTTCTCGCCGGTTCTTTCCATAACCTTTTCAGCCTGCTGAAGCGTAAGGTCCTGCGCTTCGACTTACTGCCGGCTGCCTTTTTATTCCTGCTTGCCCTTTTACCACAATTGATCATGAATTACCTGCAAACGGGAAATCCGGTCGTAATCGGATACCGTAATGAGGGATTTTACCTTTATGAGCCCAAAATCCTGCCCTACCTGTTCAGTTACCGAAAAGGATGGTGGATCTATTCACCGTTCATGCTGTTGATCATCCCTGCTGTTGCCTGGCTCTATAAACGTTCATCCTTCGCTTTCTGGAGCGCAATAATTCCACTTTTTGTCCTTATTTACCTGTTTTCCTCCTGGTGGAATTGGTTTTATGGCGACAGCTTCGGAATGCGTCCCATGATAGATTACTATTCGATCTTTATCTTGTTTATCGCCTTAATGTTCAATATCCGGGCAAACCTGGGGGCAGCCGCTTTCCTTGGTATCTTTGGAAGCCTGGCTGTAGTCCTGAATCTTTTTCAAACCTACCAGTATGCCAGGGGGATCCTTCATCCCGATTCCATGAACCGGGAAGCCTACTGGCATGTCTTTCTGAAAACCGGTGAAAAATATGAAGGCGCCATTGGCGATCACGATGAATATTTTTATGGGGATCTCAACAAGGAACCATTTTTTACCACGGAAACCGGATTCTCCCATCCAGCCGCGGGATGGAAGATCAATGAGGCGGCGGTTCGGGAAACACCCGAGGGAAATGTATTACACCTGGACGACAAAGTAGTTTACGGACCGACCTTTGACTATTATTTCAATTCCGAGCAGATTGGGATGAACAACATCTATGTGATCTTTGGGATTGATTACAGGGAAATGGTCATGAATGCCGGCATGGGATCACTCTTCGTTGTTTCTATAACTGATGGTGAAGATGAATTGCTCTTTTACAAAACCTTTCGTCTGAAACCGCTGCCTTCGGATGACACCGGGAATTGGCACACGGGCAGCATTGGATTTAAATTGCCTGAGATCACCGGTAACATGGTCAGGGCAAGGATCTATATCTGGAATAAAGGAGGGCTGCCCATCGATCTCCGCAACCCCTTCATTAGATTCCATACCTATCAACCCAGAGCGCATCGATTTACTATCTTTGCCGGCAAAGCTGTAGAGCTATGCTTGTTGCAGAAAATATCCATAAATCATTTGGCACACTGGAGGTCCTGAAAGGTATCGATTTCAAGGTTGTAAAAGGGGAGATCGTGTCTATCGTGGGTGCATCGGGTGCAGGAAAATCTACCCTCTTGCAGGTCCTTGGCACGATTGAAAAAGCGGATATCAGCAGGCTGGAGATCAGCGGAGTGGAAGTGACTAAACTCAATGACAAGGCGTTGTCTGCATTCAGGAACAAGCATATCGGCTTCGTATTCCAGTTCCACCACCTGTTGCCGGAATTCACCGCGCTGGAAAACATTTGTATTCCCGCCTATATACGGGGTAAAAGCAGGAAAGAAGCGCAGTCAAAAGCGACGGAATTGCTCAGCCTGCTGGCCCTCATGGACCGCGATATGGCCGATCGAAAAATGGTCATCAGGGACGGACTGCTGACAAGAGAAAATAATAAAGCCAAATAGCCGTTTCAAAGTTATCATGCCAAACCAGATGCAGCACATGGAAAAACATTTTGCTTCCATCCTGAAAAGAAGGATCGGTATGTTGTTTATCATGCTGCTTTTTGGCATCACCGTTTTCGCTCAGCAAGCCTCAACTTATAAAGAGGCCATCGCTGTCGCTGACCAGCTTTTCGAGGAAAAGAAATACTTCGATGCCAAATCCTACTACCAGTTGGCACTGAAGTACAAGTCTGGTGATGAATATGCCAACAAACAGATCGAGGAGGTTGTGGAGGCATTGAAGGGCCGGATGGCAGCTGAGGATGAATACCTGGAAGTGATTGACCTGGCAGATATGTTATGGGAAGAGAGCGCTTTTGATAAGGCTTTGGAGCAATACAAAAAAGCGCTGGAAATCCTGCCTGACGATGAATATGCCAGGGAGCGCGTGGAGGAGATCAACCGGATCAAAGTGGAAGAGAAAGAACGGATGAATGGTTTTGTCCTTGCGATGGAACAGGGAAATCAGCTGCTCACGGGATATAAATATGATGAGGCCATTGCTCAGTTTGAGATCGCCCGGAGCTTGTATCCCGACCGGTCGGCTCCTTCCGACAAAATAGACCTTGCCATGCAGTTGAAAGCAGAAAATGCTTCCAAACTTGAAATCTTTGATAATGAAATGGAAGAAGCCGGAAGATACCTGCTGATAAAAAACTATGTGGTCGCACTGGAGCATTATGAAAAAGCCCGCACACTTTTTCCTGACAACCCGGAGGTAAACGACCGGATTGATTCTATCCGCGAACAGGCTCAAAATCAACTGGCGTACAATGAGAAAGTCGCTGTGGCGGATGAACTCTATATCAGCAAAGATTACCTGGCTGCCAAAGCCGCATACCGTGAAGCCGGGAAAGTATGGCCTGAAAACAGCTACCCCGGGGATATGATCAGCAGGATCGATGATCAACTTGCTGAACAGATGAAGAATCTGGAGGAAAATTATCGCAAGGCTGTTCTTGGTGCTGACAGCCTGCTGGCTGTCAAAGAATATGAAGGAGCGAGGGCCGGCTATAACCTCGCCCTGACGCTGAAACCTGACGAAAGCTATCCCCGGATTAAGCTACGTGAGATCGAAGACCATTTCGCCGAACAGAAGAAAGCCTTCGAAGCCAACTATGCTTTGATGATAAACAAAGCAGACAGCTTGCTGAATGCCGGGAACCTTGATGCAGCTGAAAGTGAATACCGCTTTGCACTCACCATTAAACCAGAGGATCAATACCCGGTAAACAAGTTGTCAGAGATAGAAACACTTCGCAAAGAACAGGAAGAACTGGCGAGATTGAATGCGACATATGAGGATCTCATTGCAGAAGCGGACAACCTCTTCAACCTGGGCCATTATGACCTGGCCATTAAAAAATACACCGAAGCCCAGCAGGTAAAATCAATGGAAACCTATCCCGGTGCGCAAATCACCGTCATCCGCCAGCTATTGATAGACGCCGAAAAACAAAAGGAACTGGATGAGAAATATGGCAATCTGATGATTATCGGGACAAGACTGATGCAGGAGGACAAACTGGATGAAGCAAGGAAGTCCTTTACCAATGCCCTGGAACTGAAGCCCCTTGAATCACTTCCCCGGGAACAGATTGATTATATTGACAGCACACTGGAAGCCCAGGCCCAGCTTCGCGAAGGGGATTCACTGATGGAAGTATTGCAGTACGATGCCGCTATTCTGGCTTATGAAGCCGCGGAATCGACAAAACCCGATGATCCGGTGGCACCTGAAAAATTATTGAATGCGAGGACGGTAAAACGGAATTATGAACGGGCAATGGCACGCGATGCAAAATACAATGAAGCCATCAAAAATGGAGATACCTATTTTGCAGAGGAAAGTTTTGAACTGGCGCAATCAGAATACCAGCTCGCCCTGGAAACCAAGCCGGAAGAAAACTACCCGAAACAACAACTGGCTGAGATCGATATTATCCTTAAAAAGCTTGAAGCTGAAAAAGAACAAAGATACCGTGATGCCATCGTAAAAGCGGATAATTTCTTCGAACAGTCCAATTACAGGGATGCCGTCATCCAGTATAAAACAGCCAAAAGTATCAAACCCGAAGAATCCTACCCGCAAAGACGGATAGAAGAATGTAATACGTTGCTTGCCGAGGAACTGAGACGAATCAAAACACAATATGATCTTGCTATTGCAGATGCAGATAAATTATATGCTTCCCGTATCTATGACAAAGCAATCCAGGCTTACCAGGAAGCCCATGCCATTAAACCTGATGAAACTTACCCATCGGAAATGATCGCTAAGATCACAAGCTTTATCGAAGAAAATGCCATTGTGGACGTGATGAGAGAGGTAATGACCATCAATTCAGGTGTTACACAGGAATTTGAGTTTGAACCGGTCCGCATCAATGTCAGGAAGAGTAATTATGTGTTGGTCAAAGCCAGAAACCTGAGTGGCAATGAGTTCAAAATCATCTTTACCTACGGCAGTAAAAATGGGAAAAACGGAGGCTTTGTCGTCCAGGTTCCACCTGAAGAAGGTTACAATGATTTCATTATCAGGGTAGGTAACCAGTATAAATGGTTTGCCGAGGACAACAACTGGCTGTCTGTTTATCCTGAAAACGGCGATATTGAGATCAGGATGATCAGGATATCCGCCGGCGATTAAGCCCGCTGCTGCAGACTTTCTTTTCTCAAATACTTTCCTCTCTGGGTATTCCAAATCTTTTCCCAGGATAAAGAACTTTGACTGCAATCCCAACCATCCAGCAATTGAACCAATAAACCTACAAATCAAAAGTATTACTTTTATATAAAGTTATTTAACTTTTTATTTCAGTAGTATATGAACCTTTTCTGATTGTTTTTGTTTCATTCCCAAATGTAACAACTTATGAATGATCTCATCGGACACATCCAGATAAAGGTCAATGACAATATTTACCTCAAGGACCCTGACTCCTCTGAATTGGGCAGAAGAATCGTCAGGGAGGGTATTTTACTGATTGACAAGATTGGCCTTGAGCAATTTACCTTTCGCAAACTGGCCAACCGCCTTGATACCACGGAGAGTTCCATCTACAGGTATTTTGAAAGCAAACAGAAATTCCTGATCTACCTGACCTCCTGGTATTGGGGCTGGCTGGAATACCAGTTGGTATTTTCTACCACCAACGTAACTTCACCGGCAGATCGATTCAGGTCATCGATCGAAGTGATCGCCAGGGATATAATCCCCGGTACCACCTTTGGGAACATCGACCTTTTCAGGCTGAAACAGATCGTGATCTCTGAATCATCGAAGGCCTACCTGACAAAATCAGTTGATGATAGCAACAAAGCCGGATATTACGCGGCCTATAAGCGTGTATTGGCAAGAATAAGTGATACGGTACTGGAAATCAATCCTGAATTTCATTACCCCCACACACTGATCTCTACCATCGTAGAAGGTATTCATCACCAGATCTATTTTGCCGACCACCTGCCCTCATTGACAGATATCAAGCATGACTGCAGGCAACTGGCAAACTTTTATATTGAAATGGCCCTGACAATTATTGAAAAATCGAAGAAATCATGAATATAACTTCCAGTATTTCCCCGGTTCGGCGCTTTTTTAATCTCCTGAAGGTTGACCGGCAGGAGATTATAAGTATATACGTCTATGCGCTTTTCAATGGTATCGTTTCCCTTTCACTGCCCCTGGGTATTCAGGCGATCATAAACCTGATCAGCGGAGGACAGGTATCCACCTCGTGGATCATCCTTGTGGCGTTTGTCATTGCAGGTGTAGCGGTGACCGGTATCATGCAGATCATGCAGCTTACCATTTCCGAGAATCTTCAGCAGAAGATCCTGACCAGGTCAGCTTTTGAATTTGCTTACCGGATTCCCAGGATGAAGCTTGAAGCCATCGATAGATTCTATGTACCTGAACTCGTAAACCGTTTCTTCGACACCCTGTCGGTGCAAAAAGGACTTTCAAAAATTTTGCTTGATTTTTCAAGCGCTTCACTTCAGGTGATCTTTGGACTGATCCTGCTTTCCTTTTATCACCCCTTTTTCATATTGTTCAGTCTTGTGCTCGTGGTTATCGTTTATTTTATCTTTCAATTTACGGCACCCCAGGGAATAAGGACCAGTCTGAAAGAATCGAAATACAAATACGAGGTTGCCCACTGGCTCGAAGAACTGGCCAGAACCATGGGAACTTTTAAGCTGGCGGGAAATACCCCGCTGCCCATGGCAAGAACCGACGAAACGGTGGAAGGATATCTTGTGGCGCGGAAAGCCCATTTCAAAACCTTGCTTATCCAGTATATCAATCTTGTGGGCTTCAAGGTGGTGATAGCCGCCGGATTACTGCTGATCGGAGGCTTACTGGTTATCAACCAGCAAATGAATATCGGTCAGTTTGTGGCATCCGAGATCATCATCATCCTGGTACTGGCTTCTGTGGAAAAACTGATATTGAGCATGGAAACCATTTATGATGTGCTGACCGCCCTGGAAAAGATCGGTAACGTAACCGATATTCCCCTCGAAGAAGATAAAGAAACCAAAATTGAGGTATCAGATCAGGGTGGCCTGAGTATCAAGCTCACCAATCTTAGCTATCGCTTTGAAGATGCTCAGGACGACCTGCTGAAAAATATCGACCTGAACATAGCCGGGGGGGAGAAAATCTGCCTTTCGGGTTTTGACGGGTCCGGAAAGTCGATACTGCTGCATATGATCGCTGGTTTATATGATGATTTCGATGGTTCCATCACTCTTGATGGTATTCCCATCAACAATTGGAACAAGAACGATTTGCATGATCACGTGAATGACAACCTTGCCAATGAAGATATTTTCAGGGGTACTTTATTTGAAAATATTACGATGGGGAAACCCGACATTTCATGGGAAGAGGTCAGGAAAATAGTTGATCTCGTCGGGCTCTCCACATTTGTTGAATCAATGTCTGAAGGGTATAATACCGAAATATTACCCGAAGGAAAAAATCTTCCGAGAAGTGTGATCCTCAGGATCAAACTTGCCCGGAGCCTTACAGGAAAACCGAAACTGATCCTTCTTGAAAACCATTTCAACCAACTGAACGAGAGGGATAAGCAAAAGTTTATCAATCACTTGCTGAAGGTCAATGCCACTGTGATCGCTGTTTCAAATGATCCCCGGCTGGCAGAGTTATTTGACAGGGTCGTCGTTCTCGATAAAGGTAAGGTCATTGGAAGCGGCCCGCTTCCGGAACTGGAAAGTAAAGCATGGTATACTAACGTTTTCTACAAATAAGAAAAAGATGCTGAACCTAAGTCATAATAGAATTGAGGGAAAAGTTGACAGAAGCAAATACCGTTCATTTTCCCTGGTAAAAGATTACCGTGCTGCCAGGCAATTCTCAAGGCTGCTCGTAGTCTCTTTTTTTATTCTTCTGATCGTGCTGTTCCTTCCCTGGACGCAGAATATAAGATCCAGAGGGTATATTACCACCCTGCAGCCTGACCAGAGGCCCCAGACCATTCATTCTGTTATCGCAGGACGTATCGAAAAATGGTATGTCCGGGAGGGTGAACTGGTCCAAAAGGGAGATACGATCCTGCATATTTCAGAAATCAAGGATGAATATTTTGATCCCCAACTCCTTTCGCGTACTGAAGAACAGATCAAATCCAAGGAGTTGACTGTCAATTCCTATATGGAAAAAGTCAAGGCGCTGGACAGCCAGATCGACGCCCTGATCAATACCAAACGCCTGAAAATAGAACAAGGCAGGAACGATATTCGCCAGGCGGAATTGAAAATCGAATCGGATAGTATAAACCTGGTCGATGCAACTACCAATTACGAGATCGCTGTCCGGCAGCTGGAACGCATGGAGCAGCTTTACGAAGAAGGGCTCAAATCCCTGACTGACCTGGAATCCAGAAAACTGAAGCTGCAGCAAAGCCTGGCAGCAAAGATCAGCGCGGAAAACAAACTGCTCAGCAGTAAAAATGAGCTTATCAATCTCCAATTTGAGATCAGCTCCATCGAGAACCAATTCAAGGATAAAATGTCCAAGGCCGAATCCGAAAAGTATGCCGCCTTATCCAGGCTCTATGACGCGGAAGCTATTGTAACAAAAATGCAGAACCAATACATGAATTACTCGGTTAGGAGCGGTTTCTACTACATCACTGCACCTCAGAATGGTTATATAACTGAGGCGATCCGTTCCGGAATAGGAGAAACTGTAAAGGAAGGGGAAGTACTGGTCAGCATCATGCCTTCAGAATATGATCTTGCCGTTTTCATCTATGTACGTCCTATGGACTTACCGCTGATTGAGATCGGTCAGCCGGTACGGTTCATGTTTGACGGATGGCCGACGGTTGTTTTTTCCGGTTGGCCGAATCTGTCCTATGGCACATTCGGTGGCCAGGTGATTGGTATCGATAATTTTATCAGTGAGAATGGGATGTTCCGTATACTGGTGGCCCCTGACCCGAATGATGAACCCTGGCCCGACGGGTTGCGTGTGGGATCGGGAGCCAGTGGCCTGGCTTTATTAAAAGATGTTCCCATCTGGTATGAATTATGGCGAAACTTGAATGGTTTCCCGCCGGATTATTACAAAACAGTTTCCGGTGTTGACCAATCGAAAAAAGAAAAACAATGAAGAAGTTAACGACATTGCTACTTTTATTGGTTGCCAGCACGCTTGTTATCCTTGGGCAGGACGGTCAGGTATTCACACAACGCCAACTCCTCTGGTATATAGGGAATTACCACCCGGTGGCACAGCAGGGGGAGTTGCTTCTCAACCAGGGTGAGAGCTCCGTCAGGAAGGCACGTGGATCGTTTGATCCGTACCTCCGGGGTTCGCTCGATCAAAAATATTTTGATGACAAGACCTATTTCAGTATCCTGGGCACAGGTCTCACCATACCTACATGGTACGGAATTGAGGTGAAAACCGGTTTCGATCAGAACAGGGGGCAATTCCTGAATCCTGAAAATACCGTTCCGGAAGCCGGACTGGTCTTCGCCGGCATTTCCATCCCGGTCGGGCAGGGACTTTTTATCGATGAGCGAAGAGCTACACTGAAACAGGCGAAATTATTTGCCGAAGCCACCCGTGCGGAACAGGAAAAGTTGATGAACGACCTTTATTTCGATGCGATAAAATTATACTGGAAATGGACCCAGGTATGGAACCAGTATCAAATTTATACTGAAGCGGTCAACCTTGCCCAAACCCGTTTTGAAGCGGTCAGGCAGAGTTACTTTTTAGGCGACATACCTGCCATTGACACCCTCGAATCCTTTATCCAGGTGCAAAACCGGCAGATGAAACGCAACCAGTATGAACTGCTGTATCAGAATATCACGCTGGAGTTGTCCAATTACCTTTGGTTTGAAAATAATATACCTCTCGAAATTACCGACAGTCTGCGGCCTCCCGTGATCAGTGATGCAAAGGCCGGCGAATTGATTACCGGCGACACGCTCCAACAACTCATCAGCAGTTTGCAGGATCAACATCCGGATATGCAATTGTACGATTACAAGCTGGAATCCATGGAAGTGGAAAAACGTTTGATGGTCGAGGGGTTGAAACCAGAGATCAATCTTGATTACAACGCCTTGTTTGATGCTTCCGGTGCGGAATTGAACGGGGAATACCTGGCCGGGAATTACAAATGGGGTATTGAGGTCAATTTCCCCTTGCTATTCCGAAAACAAAGGGGAGATGTTCAACTGGCCCGTATTAAAATTCAGGATACCAGACTGGGTCAGCAACAGAAACTGCTTGAACTTGAAAATAAGGTCAAAAGCTACTATAACGAACAGCTAAACCTGATCGGGCAACTTCAATTGTTTAGTGACGCGGTTATCAACTATGAGCGGCTCTTCTCTGGCGAAAAGCGTAAATTCGATGCAGGTGAAAGCTCGCTTTTCCTTGTAAATTCACGAGAGACCAATCTTATACAGGCACGACTGAAACTGGTTGAAATTATCGCTAACTACAATGTGGCACAAAGCGGGTTGATATGGGCTTCAGGCATGCTTTACCGTCAGCCCTGATCCCAAATGCAAAGATGAAGCCTTTACCATAGACTTATTCTTTGATTGGATTTGCATTTATTTTTATAATTTCAACCGCAAAAACAGGGACACAAAACCATGTATGAAGTAAGGAAATATCACGGAGACCGCGTCATGTCTTTGACATATGATGATGATGACCGTTCATTCTCAGTAGGAATTCTGGCCCCCGGCGAATATGAGTTCGGTTCCATAAGGAAAGAAATATTCAAGGTCACTTCCGGTGAGATCAGCGTAAAGGTCGATGCCGAAGAAGACTGGGTATCTTTTGCTGCAAATGAAACTTTCACCGTACCGGAATACAAGAATTTTTCACTCAGGGTGGAGAACGTCAGCTCTTACATCTGTCATTACGAATAAACCTGATGCCCCCTCCCTCCAGGCAAAAATTGAAAGAGCGGCTTGCTGCCGCCCAAACCAGACAGGATCTTGAACCCTTGCTTGAAGAAGTGAACCATCAGTTGAAAAACAGATCAGATTCAACTCAACTGATCCATATTCGCGCAAGCATACATACCCGAATGCAGCAATTTGGCAAGGCAATCAATGATTACCGGAAGATCCTTGAATTGGACAGGGATGACAAAACAGCCCAACAACATATTGAACAACTTCAAACCATACTGAGATACAGCGCCAACGATATCTATGCCAATCCCAATACAAACCTCGATCCGTGGCTGGAGTGAGAAAAGAGAATAGTGGATTTTGAATGCGGAATGGTCATTCAATTGTCACTGGGGCTTCGCCCGTCATTCGTGGTCATTCATTGTTTAGCCTATTCCGGAAGTAGCTTTCTCCGTCCCCGGTCCTCCGTCTTCCGTCCTCTTCAACCTTCATCTTTCCTCTCTCATCTGACTTTTTCCTATTTTTGCACACCATTTAAAATTCTCAGGGAATGAGCGATCTGGAAAAACATTTCAAACCTTTCAGGGATAAGGTCATAGGAATTGATCAGGAGTTTACCACCCCTTTTGGAAAAAAGAAAATGATCTATGCAGACTGGATTGCCAGTGGCAGATTATATCAACCCATAGAAGACAGGATGAGGTATGAGATCGCTCCCTTTATCGGGAACACCCATACAGAAACTACCGAATCCGGAACATTGATGACGAAGGCATACCAGTATGCTCACAAGAAAATCAAGGAGCATGTGAATGCCAATGAAAATGATGTTATCATCACTGCAGGGACCGGAATGACAGGTGTCATCAACAAATTCCAGCGCATCCTCGGATTGAAATCCTATTGCAGGACGAGGGAATGTAATTTTGTTGCAGAGGAGGATATTCCTGTAGTTTTTGTAACACACATGGAACATCATTCCAACCACACTTCCTGGCTGGAAACTGTGGCAGATGTGGTACTGGTCAAACCTGATGATGAAAACAGGGTTGAGCCTGAAAACCTGTGACATTGGAACAGGCGGTAAATGCCCCGTATTTCACCCTGCGGTTTTTATACTTTTCCAATTCAATCCTCAGGTTTTCAGCCAGGATCATGCACGAGCATGGTGGATATGCCTTTATTGATTTCGCCGGTTCGGCACCCTATGTGGATATTGATATGCACCCTGCTGATCCATTGAAACGACTGGATGCCGTGATGTTCTCCCCACACAAGTTCCTGGGCGGCCCGGGAAGCTCAGGGGTGCTTATTTTCAACAAGATCTTATACAAAAATGAAGTCCCTGATCAACCTGGCGGCGGCACCGTGGAATGGACAGACCCCTGGGGCGGCCACAAGTATATAGAAGATATCGAAATCCGAGAGGATGGCGGCACACCCGGTTTCCTGCAAGCCATCAGGGCTGCCCTGGCCATTGAGGTAAAAAACCAGATGGATACCAAAAAAATGGCAGCCCGGGAACATGAACTTGTTGAGAAAGCTTTTAATGGGTTCAGCAAGATCAAAGGGATCCATATTCTGGCCGATAACTGTAAAAAACGACTGGGGATTTTTTCATTCTGGTTCGAAAATATACATTTCAACCTGATCGTGAAGTTATTGAATGATCGTTATGGCATACAGGTCAGGGGAGGATGTGCCTGTGCCGGTACTTACGGTCACTTTCTGATGAATGTAACCCCTGAAAAATCCAAAAAGATCATGGCTAAGATCATGAGTGGCGATCTGACGGAAAAACCTGGTTTTGTTCGGGTTTCCCTTCATCCTACCATGACCGATGAAGAACTTGATTACATCATTCAGGCAGTAAACGAAATTGCTGAGAACCATGAAGAATGGGGCAAGGATTATAACTATGATCCGGATATCAACGAGTTCAATCACAAATCAGAAAAGAAGGATAAAACAGATCGTATCGTTGACTGGTTTGCCTTGCAAACTGCAAACTAACAATACTATTTACCACGGGATACTTCCGAAAAATAGGCTGAATGGCTTTCAATTTGCAGGCAGAAAAGCATCAGTTACGTTTGTCGAAGAAGATATCAGCTTTCTTAAAGATCTTACCGGCCCGCCACCGAAATTAACCGTGGTATGATACGAGTTACCATTGACAAACTGTCACTGCTTATCAAACCGCTCCAGGAACAGGATATCAACAGAGTGGTTGAGTACTTTACATCCCTTGGCACAGACACCAAAAAACGCTTTGCCCCCCACCCTTTTCATGCGGAAGCACTGAGGCGGATTGGCAAGGAAAAGAGGAAGTATACACAGTATATCATCATCCATGAGGAAAACAAAAAAATCCTCGGCTATTTTATCCTTCATTCCGGGTGGATTGCATTTGACTATCCGCGGTTTGCCGGATATGGACTCGTAAAACAACCGGGAGATTTTGAGCTGGCTCCCAGTATTGCTGATGAATGGCATGGTCAGGGTCTTGGCACGTTGATGTTCGACCAGGTCACCAAACAACTGATTCATGAATACAATAATCCCCGGATCTTGCTATGGGGCGGGGTGCAGGCATCCAACCTAAAGGCCATTCGATTCTATGAAAAATTGGGTTTTCAGATCTTAGGGGAATTCGAACATCATGGAAAAAATTATGATATGATATACGAATCCTATAAATAACAGGAAACCTTTTCAGCAATCTCACTTTTTTATAGCTTTGAAATTCGCTTGCCGGACCTAAGCAGTAAACAGAAAAGTTTAACTGGCAGGGACGTTTATAAAAGATCATTTGATACATGATATGAGAATCAGATTTTATATCCATTACAAAACAACACCTGGACAGGGCATCTATGTCTGTGGTTCTGCAGATTTTCTCGGAAATTGGAATCCGGAGCAAGCTTTGCCCCTGAATTACGCTTTTGATGGTGAGTGGTCGACGGAAAAGGAAATCCAGGAAGATCTGCCATCCATTGATTATAAATATCTCCTGAAAGATCAGAAAGGCAATATCATCTGGGAGTGGGGCAAAAACAGGAACCTGGATACGGGAAGATACAACAAGCCGGATATCCTATTGCATGAGCACTGGCGCTCTCCTTCTAACGAAGCGAAAGTGATGTACAGTTCTGCCTTCCAGAAAGCCATTATGAAACCGGGCAAAACGTTAAAGGCCGGTTACTCAACAGCAAAGAAGGTCCTGGAATTCAGGATACAGGTTCCGAGAATAGGTACTCAGTACCAGCTTTGTGTCATGGGAAACCACGCACGTCTGGGTAACTGGAGCAAAACCAAACCTTTACTGATGGGCAGCCATGACCATTTTCCTGAATGGTCAGCTTCCGTAAGTCTTCAGGGTTTTACAATGCCCGTAGAATATAAGTATGGCATCTACGACATCCGGCAGGGAGAAGTAGTAACCCTGGAGGAAGGGGACAACAGGCGGATTGATCACCTTCCGGAATCATCATCGGACTTTGTTCATATCAGATCGGATGAATCCTTCAGATACCCGTTGGGCAACTGGAAAGGTGCAGGTGTCAGTGTACCTGTATTTTCTCTGCGCAGTGAAAGGGGATTCGGGGTAGGTGATTTCACCGACCTGATCGATTTTATTGACTGGGCGAAAGAGACAGGTATGAAAATGGTTCAGATCCTTCCGGTAAACGAAACCATCTCCTCACATAACTGGCTCGATTCCTACCCTTATAAATCCATTTCCGTCATGGCCCTTCATCCGATTTATATGGACATTGACAAGTTGGGCATCCTGGAGGATAAAAAATTAACCAAAGAATTTGAGGTTATAAAGCAGGAACTGAACGGCAAAACTTATGTCGATTATCCTGAAGTTTTACGTCATAAATCACGCTACTTCAAACTGATATACGACCAGCAGAAGGAAACATTCTTTGAGTCTGAGGAATTCAAAAGCTTCTTTAAGGAAAACAGGGATTGGCTGGTGCCTTATGCGGCCTTCGTTTATTTAAGGGACCAGATGAAGAGTGCTGACTTCAGGGTATGGAAGAAGTTCAGCTCGTATGACGCCGCTGCCATTGAAAAAATGAGCACGCCGGGAACACCGGAATGGGATGATATTGCCGTACATTATTATATACAATTTCACCTTGACAAGCAGCTTCGCGAGGTGGCTGGCTATGCCAGGAAGAACGGCATTGTGCTCAAAGGTGATATTCCGATAGGCATTAGCCCCAACAGCGTGGAAGCCTGGACCCTGCCCCACCTCTTTCACCTGGATGTGCAGGCCGGGGCACCACCCGATGCTTTTGCCCTCAAAGGACAGAACTGGGGATTCCCCACCTACAATTGGGAAACCATGGCCAGCGACGGCTATCAATGGTGGCGAGCGCGGCTGAAAAAAATGGCTGATTATTTCGATGCCTACCGTATTGACCATATTCTGGGTTTCTTCAGGATCTGGGAAATCCCTTCAGACGCAGTGGAAGGGGTGCTTGGATATTTCAATCCTGCCTTGCCCATGTCAGCGGATGAAATTCGTGAGTATGGCGTTCATTTCGATTATGAACGGATGGTCAGGCCTTATATACGGCATCACCTGCTGCCCGATCTTTTTGGGGAATTTACCGAAGAAGTTATTTCAAAGTATCTTGCCCCGGATGGATACGAAATTTACCGGCTGAAAAAGGAATTCAATACCCAGGCAAAGATCAACCGGCATTTTCTGGACGGGACCGTTGAGGAGGAAATGGATGACAAAACAAACCGGACACGACGCATGGCACCCCAGGATATCCATTCATAGCACCTCATCCTACGCTGACCTGGATGAACATAGCAGGCATGCTTTGAACCAGATCTATATCCATTACTTCTACAAACGCCATGATGAATTCTGGTACCAGAAAGGCATGGAAAAATTGCCGGCGATCATAGAAGCCAGTGATATGCTGGTCTGCGGAGAAGATCTCGGCATGGTACCTGACTGTGTCCCTCCGGTGATGAACCTGTTGAATATCCTCAGCCTGGAGATCCAGCGGATGTCAAAGAATCCGAAGGTGAAGTTTGCCCATCCTGCAGATGCACCTTACCTCTCAGTGTGCACAACCTCAACACACGATATGCCAACCATCAGGGGATGGTGGGAAGAAAACCGACAGGACATTGCTGAATTCTATCACAAAGAACTTGGCAATGAAGGGGAAGTCCCTTATTTCGCGGAACCCTGGATTTGCCAGCAAATCATCACGCAGCATGTTTACTCCCCTGCCATGTGGACCACTTTCCCTATTCAGGATCTTATTGCCATGGATGGTAACCTGAGGTGGCATAAAACTACAGAAGAACAGATCAATCACCCCAGTAATGTGAGACACAAGTGGAGATACCGCATGCACCAAAGGATTGATGACCTGAAACAGGCGGAAGAATTCAACCACCTGTTGCGGGATCTCATTGAAGCCTCCGGCAGGGATTCAGATTATTAATGCTTCACGGATGGATATTTACAGGGAACCTGGAGGGACAATCAATCCTGCATTTTTCCTATTTTGTCTCAGATTCTCGCAAAGCAAGGAATCTCAAATGAAACCGGTATTTTTTCAGCCCCCAGGAAACAGGAATCAGCAATAACCAGGACAGGGTCCATCCGTCAGGCCCCAACCAGGCAAAAGGAAAAGAGACAAGGGCTACCAAAGGTTCAGGCAATAATTTCAGGTAGACAGCATCCTGCTCCACCCCGGTTATTTTATTCGTTATTAGTTTCTTTCTTATCGCATAATGCCAGGAATAAATACCAAGGAACCCTGACAGTGCAAGGGTGATACTTTGCATCTGTAAGGCAAGGATTGTGCTATCCAATTCAAGATCCAACCTTACAAAATATAAATACAACATCAGACTGAATATGGAAAGGATACTCAGCGAAGCATGTGTACCATTGCTTCTTTCAAGATTGCCAAATTGCATATTGTTCTGGTTCCAGTAGATCAGTATCAGAACAATCCCGACCAAAATAACCATGTAATTAATATAACTGTCAGCAAAAGCCTGCACCATGGTTTCCCTCGTAAAATGATCGACTTCTGGTCTGGGTAAAAACTGAAAGAGACTGAAGAGCAGCAATGCAAACAGAACATCAATGACGATTTGTACCCTTTTCAATTGACGTCTGCCCATTTCAAATTTAGTTTCCGATATTCCTCCGGCTTTCTGAGCGTATCTTTTATTGTCTTTGATCATTGTCTTTACTTGATGAATATTGATGAATTGTAACTTTTGATTTATGAATATATAACGACCTCAGCTTATCCCAGAAATCCCCTCCCAGGATCAACAGGCTGAAAAGCAACATGATGTCGCCGGCTATTAGGAAATAAAGCAGGTTTTCCTTCAAAAATGGAACAATATTTAACAAATAAGGAATGAAAAAACCTGATAGCAGGGGTAAGGAAAAAAACAACAAACCCATCCTGTACCTGGTAAGGCTCACCATATCGGGAGGACTAAATTTCATGAACCAGCCATATATTTTTTGCTTCAAATAGGAAAATCCGGGTTTTCCTAATATAGCTGCTGCAATGATCATAAACAATTCCGGAATCCCCAGGGCAAGCAATCCTGACAGGAGGGCCTTGATTCCCTCAGACAAAGAGGAAGCGATGACAAGGGGTATCAACAGGGGACTAAAAAATCCCGTACCGAAAACAATACCTCCCAGTATCAGCCTTCGTAAGGGCGGTTTATTAGCTATGTCACCCATAAGCCATATTTTTTGATTTTAATTAGCCAATCATAAGTCATTATTCACCAGATAGTTCAGAAAATTACAAATAAAATAGCAGGTATTATCTGAATTGATCTATTCATAGATTTAAATTCATGGTAAGATAACCGTCTCATATCAGCACTTAATTTTAAAAACCTCTCGTAAAAATATTTTGTAAAAAAAGATATCAACACATGCGAAGTTGTTATAAAATACACGTCATCATTGCTTTTTGGGGATTTTTCAATTATCTTTGAGGAAGTCAATAACCCTTAATCTTTTAGTGACATGAACAAAGCACAATTAATTGATTCCATTGCATCAGGAGCAAACATGACAAAAGCAGATGCCGGCAAAGCCCTGGATGCCATGATGGGCGCCGTCACATCAAGCCTGAAAAAAGGTGACAGAGTCAGTTTCCCGGGTTTCGGTACATTTTCGGTTTCAAACAGAAAAGCACGTAAAGGAAGGAATCCCAGGACTGGCCAGGAAATTATGATCAAAGCTAAAAAAGTGGTTAAATTCAAACCCAGTTCTAAACTGGCATTCTGATACATTTGATCGCTCCAGAATCTAAAACAGGCGTATATTCAGTTATGCGCCTTTTTTATGAAATATATCATAACTATCTAATTTAGAACAATTAAAGGCTATTTTCGACATCCCTTTCTGTAAATTTGTTATCCATTAACAAACAGAAATGGAGACTCATCACAAGCGGATGCAGGGTTTGTCCAGCCTAATAGGGAATACCCCCCTGCTGGCCATCAATTTTTTATACCAGGGACAGGAAAGAACCCTTTATGCGAAGGCTGAAAACCTGAACATGACAGGTAGTATCAAGGACAGGATGGCATTTCACATCCTTTTCAACGCCTACAAACGAGGGGTCCTTCAACCGGGCCATAAATTGGTGGAAGCCACAAGCGGCAATACCGGAATTTCCATTGCTGCCATTGGAAGGGCAATGGGCCATCCCGTCACCATCTTTATGCCTGACTGGATGAGTGAGGAAAGAAAGAACCTGATTCGCAGCCTCGGTGCTGAAATCAAGTTGGTCAGTAAAGAGGAAGGTGGTTTCCTCGGCAGTATCAGCATGGGTGAGCAATTGGCCGAATCGAAGCCGGACACCTTCCTTCCAAGGCAATTTTCAAATGAAGATAATATCGATGCCCATTACACGACCACAGGTCCTGAAATATGGTGGCAACTTCGTTACCGGAATCTCATTCCTGACGCATTTGTTGCCGGTGTGGGAACAGGCGGTACCGTCATGGGAGTTGGAAAATACCTGAAGGAAAAGAACCCGGCCATCAGGATCCATCCTTTGGAACCGTCCAATTCCCCGACCATGTCCACCGGATATAAAGTCGGCAAACACCGTATTCAGGGTATTTCCGATGAGTTTATACCTTCTATTGTCGACCTCTCCAGGTTGGATGATATTGTAAGTATTGACGATGGAGATGCCATTATTATGGCACAGAAATTATCCCGGGAATTGGGTATTGCAGTAGGCATTTCTTCAGGAGCCAATTTCCTGGGTGCCCTGAAACTCCAGAATGAAATGGGCCCGGATGCGGTGGTGGCTACCGTCTTTGCCGATAGCAATAAAAAGTACCTGAGTACCGCACTGATGCACGACGAACCGGTTAAAAACGATTTCCTCAGTCCTGACGTAGAATTGCTTTCCTTCAGGTCTTTTAAAAGGGTCTGCCATACCTGCTGCGACCCCGGCGATTGTGTGGAAGCCAAATATAGCGGGGATGATATTGATTTTAGGTTACCCTATTGCGCACGCAGGCATTCAAGGGGTGTACAGCTGCCGGAAATCAAGGTCTGATCATTCCATCTTCAAAACGCTGGAATATCAGGTATATCAACTGAATGTCTGTCAGGTGCAGGTTCGGGATAGGATAACAGCATCTGATCATCCGATGTAACCATTGTAACTAAAAGAACTATTGCAACCTGTCTCCACAGGCTCGGGAAGAATCCGCACCCCTGAGCGTGAGCCATTAAACGAACATCCTCACGCCCCTCATATCCACATTTCCACAAATCCTAATATCCACATCTCCTGATGTCCAAATTCCCTTATACCCCGCATTTCCTAAATTCTACTTCTTCTCAAATCTTATCGGGAAAGATCGATATGACAATGTATCCAATGGCCATCCCGAAAATACCGATGATGAGAAAAAGCCAGCCAAGGATAGGTTTCTTTTTCCAGAAGTGGAAGCCTGCCAGTAGCAGGAACAACCCCGCCCATATAAATAAGGATAGAATCACGCGGTAAAATTAGCTAATAGATTGACATGCCGATATACATTCCTGCCCAGTATACGTCAAAAAAAGCCGTAACCTGACAAGGATACGGCTCCAGTGATGATGCAGGATTTGATAATCATCAGATATGAAGTCTTAAGGTCTTGGAACTGTTTCCCGAAATGATCATCAGGTAATAGATGCCATGTTGCTTTTTGCTGAGATCCAATTTCAGCTGATATTTCGTGTCCATCAATTCCGGTTTACCACTCAACACTTTGTCTCCATATATATTATATACAACAACTTTTGGTGAGCCGTCGGCTTTCATTGAAAAAGAAAGATCTACTACTCCATTTTCCTTTTCAATATCTATTTCATCCAATTCCAGGCGGTCCGGTTTATTTTTGATGCCAGCTTCCCGAAGTTCAACACCTGAAACTTCCATTCCCCGTTTGGCATTCCAGTTCCACCCGGCATCAGGTCGCGGTGCGCCAGGAGGATAGGGAGGTATCACCAGGATTTCCATATTTTCCAATTGCTCCAGCTGTTCCAGTTGCTCCAATTCTTTCAACGCGGCCAATTCCTCCATGTCCAGCTTTTGCTCCATGATATTACCTTCTTTATCCATGATCCGGATGTGCATTTCCTTCAACTCTTCCTGAAGTCTGTCCATCTCTTCCTGAAAGTTTTCCATATCCATTTCGAAATCATAATCAAAGACGTAATCTTCACCATCATCTTCTTTCCACTTGTAGACATAGCGGTGTTTGTCATGACCCCGGGGATTAACGATGATAACCTCCTCATCGTCACCGGACTCAAATCTCATCGCCTGTTTATGCCTGCCCTGCGGAATAACAATAACCTCTTCATTGCCCTCTTCATCAATGATGATCACCTTCTTTTTCTTCATCGGACGGGCACTGCCTGTCC
>JARRQC010000086.1:24248-25100 GCA_037382165.1 bacterium
TCGCTTTCAACATCCACCATCACTTCCATTTTAACCGTGGCAGATGTATCCTGTTCTGATTCCGGGCTCATCTCTTCGATTACTTTCTTTACCTCCTCGTCACCTTCAACATAAAAGGTTGTGTCCTTGATTATTTTTTCACCATCCATTTCCCTGATGGTTTTTACCCTGACTTTCTTTTTCCCGGCTTCTTCCTGCGGTACAGCCAGGTAAGGAAGGGAAAGAAAAAAAGCCAGCATAATCATTGCCTGTATTTGAATTATGTTTTTCATGTCGTTATGAATGATTGATTAACGAGACAAATGTATCGCAACCTACTCATTATAAAGGTTAAAGGCGGTTAAAAAAGGTTAATGAAAGGTTAAAGTCAGGTCAATCCACAACATAAAGCCATACTTTTGAAAAAACAGAATATATGGCCGGAAGCTATGGAAATATGTTTACAAACCGCTTCCTGAATAAAACAATATGAAAACACGATTCCGTCTTATCATCCTGCTCATGGCTCTCAGTTTGTCAGGCATCATCCTGGTACAGGTTCTCTGGATCAGGCATGCCATACACGCGGAGGAGGCTCAGTTTGATAAAGCGGTTTACAGCGCCTTGAGAGCAGGAATAAACCGTTTTCAGCGGGAGGAAATGCACTATTTTATGGATGCACGGATCGACTTACCTCCTCCACCCGCCTATGTGGTCGATTCATTACCAAATGCATATATGCCCGGGCCCGGCCGTGTGGAATGGCTAAAGGTGGATAGTAACAGCCCCCAGTTTATCAAGGGACGTCAACATATTATTGTCACAGATACAGGCGGTCCGGGCAACCAGGTAAAGGTGGTCACCCGGCGTGGT
>JARRQC010000087.1:0-10774 GCA_037382165.1 bacterium
GGTCCAGGGTGGATTCTGCCATCAGTTCCAGTTTGCTCTCCCATTCATCCATCAAAGCAATCTCAATGGATGGTGTACGCTTTATTTGTGCCCAGAAAGGAAGGTTTTGCATCAGTATGGCTGAAAGATCCCCTTCGTAATAGGAAGCATTGCTAACCTCCTGCATGACACCACTGCCTCCCATAATCAGGTTTTTACCTTCAAATATCCGGGCTTCCGGGTACACATTGAGGTAGAGTGATATCATATCCTTCCCGCCCTTATAATGACATTCTTCTATCGCCGACTCACTCATCGGGATATACTTGCTTTTGCCTGCCGTGGTACCGGAAGATTTTGCAAACCATTTGATCTCTTCGGGCCATAGCAGATTTTGTTCGCCATTACGTAGCCTGTCAATGGTTGGCTGCAGGTCCTCATAGGTGTTGATCGGTACCCGCTCAGCAAAGGTCTTTACCGTTTTGATGCTGCGGTAATCATAGTTCTTACCCCATTCCGTATCTTTTGCTGTGTAAATCAGTTTATTTATCCACTCATCCTGAACTTCGTACGGATACTTCATAAAAAGTTCGATCTGGTGGATGCGCTTTTTGATCAACCAATGTATGACGGAATTTATCAGGGACACAGCAGAATGAATATAAATTTGGAATGTCAAATTTATAAAGAAAAGCGTTGTATGATGAATCCCTATCTTTGGTAGATGATCACTTTCGCGAATGCAAAGATCAATATAGGCCTGCGGGTCATCGGTAAACGAGCCGACGGATACCATGATATTGAATCACTACTCTATCCCATTCCCCTTTATGATGTTGTTGAATTTCACCGCTCCCGTTCGTTCAGTTTAATAACATACGGCATCGACATCAGCACAAACGAGCAGGAAAACCTGATTTATAAAACCTGGAAACTGGCCAGGCAAAAGTGGCCCATTGAACCTGTATCCGTGCAACTGCTGAAAAATATACCTCTCCAGTCGGGTTTGGGAGGCGGATCCTCGGATGCGGCATTTTTTATGGATACTTTAAAGAATCTCTTTCAGCTGGACATCCATAAACAGGAGTTAAAATCTTTCCTGCTGGAGATAGGCAGTGACTGCCCCTTCTTTATTGAAAACACGCCGGCGATGATCACTGGCCGCGGCGAACAGGTTAACCCATTCCCGCTCTCACTTTCCGGTAAATGGCTGGTGGTGATGTTTCATGGGGATGGTATTTCAACCCCAGCGGCTTATGCGAAGCTGAACCCAGTAAAACCGAAATCTTCCCTCAAAGAAATTGCAGATCGTCCGGTTCGGGAATGGCGGGGGAACCTGGTCAATGACTTTGAAGACATTGTCTTTCCTCAGCATCCTGCTTTAAAAAAACTCAAAGAGGAGTTATATGCACACGGGGCATTATATGCCTCCCTTAGCGGAAGCGGATCAGCGATATACGGGATTTTTGATGATCAGCCTAAAATGCGGGACAAGCGGATCATTCTGTCAAAGAAACTTTAAGTCTCCATTACACTCAGCTATCGAGTACGTCATTGACCCAACTCATGCCTGCCATGACCGTTGGGAAACCAATGGTTGTCGTTAACAGCAAAACCACGTGACGGATTTCATCTTTGGTGGCACCACTTTCCAATGCCCGGCGGGTGTGACTGTGGGTCGCCCCTTCCGATTTGATGGCAATGGATGCGGCGAGCTGCACAAGATGTGCATTTTTCTCGTCGACAGGTCCTGATTGCCTGGCAAGCAAGCCAAGACGTTCAACAGCTTCCATATAATCAGGATGAAATTTTTTTACATCTTCGTAATGTTCGGGTAGTTTGCTTTTCATGAATAGGGTATGATTTAGAATTTGGTTACTAAGTTAATCAATCCATCCAAAATTCAGCATACCCTTCCAAGTTTATCTCTTTATAAAAATGGGAATGAAAAGACAATATTTCGCCTGATGTTCCTGAAATTCTGTTTATCTTTCCATCCCACAATTTTTAATTACCTATGAATAAAACCGTTCTTATCACCGGAGCTACGGCAGGTATTGGCCGGGCATGCGCGGAAATTTTCGCCCGTAACCATTATGATCTCATCATCACAGGCCGCCGGGCTGACAGATTGGAAGCACTTCAAAAAGAATTGTCGTCCAAATATGGCGTTGTTGTTCAAACCGGTCAATTTGATGTCAGGGACAGACAGCAGGTAAGTGAATTCATCGCCAACCTGCCCGAAGACTGGCACATCGATGTGCTGGTTAACAATGCGGGCCTGGCTGCCGGCCTTGACCCGGTTCAGTCCGGATCCCTGGATGACTGGGAGCAAATGATAGATACAAACGTCAAGGGGTTGCTGTATATCACCCGCGGGATCGTCCCCAAGATGATTGCCCGAGGAAAAGGGCATGTGATCAATATCGGGTCTATCGCCGGGAAGGAAGTCTATCCGAAGGGCAATGTCTATTGCGGTACCAAACACGCCGTGGATGCACTGACAAAAGGGATGCGTATTGACCTGCTGGAGCATGGCATCCGGGTAACGCAGATCGCCCCCGGTTTGGTAGAGACTGAATTTTCCATGGTAAGGTTCAAAGGAAATAAACCGAAAGCCTCGGTGGTCTATCAGGGTTATCAACCGCTAAAAGCTGAAGATGTGGCTGAAGTAACCTATTACGTAACTACTCTGCCTGCGCATGTCAACATCAATGACCTGGTTATCATGCCTACCGCACAGGCCAACTCCACCACACTTCTGAAAGAGCAGCCCTGAGGCAGGCCTTTTAATTAAAAACAACTCTATTAAGCTGATATAGTATAACTTATATACTTTTCTCAAATTATACCTAATTTTGCTGCCAAATCTGAAATAGCATGAAACTCGAAGTAACCCGAATTGATAACATAAGCCAGGGCTTATTGAGCCTGGGCATTCGAAAGGGGGATAAAATCGCCACCATTTCGAACAACCGTCCGGAGTGGAATTTTCTGGATATGGGCATCCTTCAGATCGGGGCTGTGCATGTTCCTATTTATCCGACGATCAGCCAGGCAGATTACAAATACATTCTTACCCATTCCGAGGTAAAATATGTTTTCATTGCAGGACAGGAACTGTTGCGAAAAATTGAAGATATTTTACCTGAGATCAGCACCATCGAAGGTTCTTTTACCTTCAATAAAACAGAAGGATACCGGCATCTTGGCGAACTGTTGGAGATGGGCAGGAATTCAGGAAAACTGGATGAGGTAAAACGAATTAAGTCCAATGTTGCTGAAGACGATACAGCGACGTTAATCTATACCTCCGGCACAACCGGGTTCCCGAAAGGAGTGATGCTCACGCATAAAAACATGTTGAGCAATGTTAAGGCGGCCGAGTGGATCTTCCCGGTCGATCAGACCTCCAGGGGACTCAGCTACCTGCCGCTGTGCCATGTTTACGAGAGAACGGTGAACTACATCCTGCAGTACAAGGGTGTATCGATCTATTATGCTGAAAACATCGGCACGATTGTAGACAACATCCAGGAGGTTAAGCCGCATATTATGACGACAGTGCCACGCCTGCTGGAGAAAGTGTATGACAAGATCCTCGCCAAAGGTCGCACTCTCAAGGGTCTCAAAAAGCAGATTTTCTTCTGGGCGGTCAACCTCGGACTCAGGTATGAATATGATAAACCCTTACGAGTGATATATAACCTGCAGCTAAGCATTGCGGACAAACTGGTATTCAGTAAATGGCGGGATGCGTTCGGGGGAAATATGCGATCGATCGTATCCGGTGGTGCAGCCCTGCAACCCAGGCTGGCCAGGGTTTATAATGCCGCAGGTATTCCGGTTGTGGAAGGTTACGGGATGACAGAATCCTCACCCGTCATTGCAGTGAATACTTTTGAAAAAGGACAGCGGAAAATAGGTACTGTCGGACCTCCGCTAAAAAACCTGGAAGTAAAAATCTCGGAAGCAGGAGAGATCCTGGCCAAAGGTCCAAGTATCATGAAAGGTTACTATAAGGAACCCGAAATGACTGCTGAAACTATTGTTGACGGATGGCTTCACACCGGCGATGTCTGTATCATCGACAAGGATGGAATGCTGAAAATCACCGGCAGGGTCAAGGAAATTTTCAAAACCTCCATGGGAAAATACATTTCCCCGGTACTGCTGGAAAATAAAATCAAGGAATCGCCTTTCATTGATCAGATCATGGTTATCGGTGAAAACCAAAAATTTGCCGCGGCACTGATCGTACCAGACTTTGATCATATGAGATCATGGTGCAGGATCAAGAAGATACCTTATTCCACCAACCAGGAAATGATCAATAACAAGGACTTCAGGAACAGGATCAAGAAGGAAATCGATTGCTTCAACAAAGATTTCGGTGATACCGAACAGATCAAGAAATTTGAGCTGATAGACCATGAGTGGACGATAGAAAGTGGAGAGATCACGGCCAACCTGAAACTAAAAAGAAACCTTATCCATGAAAAATATGCAGATGTAATCGCCAAAATCTTTAACCTGAAGGAAAAAACCAAAAGCGGCGCTAATGCTCTATAAAAATGTCACCCGGATTTCTGATATCCTGGATGGTTATCGAAATCAATATTCCGGACTTGGAAATGCCTTGTCGGAAAAAAGGACCGGGAAGTGGAAACACTATTCCGCCAAAGATTATGTAAGGATTTGTGATGAACTGAGCATGGCTTTCCTGGAAATCGGTATAAAGAAAGGCGACCGGATCGGAACCGTTCTTCATAACTCCCCGGAATGGAATTTCATTGATATGGCGATCGCCCAGACCGGTGCGGTCCATGTTCCCATTTATCCCACCATAGCCACAGAGACCTATAAGTTCATTTTCAGGGATGCCGGCATCAAGCTGTTGTTCATTTCCTTTGAAGAAGTCTATCAGCGAATAAAACCTGTTCTGAAAGAAGTTGAATCCCTGGAACAGGTTTTCAGTATTGATTTTGATGCCGGAATTCCCAAATTAAATGATCTCATCCGTAAAGGGGAAGAATCGAACAGAAAAACGGAACTCATCGACCTGAAAAGGACCATTAAAACCGATGACATCAATTCCATCATCTACACTTCAGGAACGACCGGTACACCAAAAGGGGTGATGCTTTCTCACAAGAACATCACCAGCAATGCTGTGGCTGCAGCAAATATCCTGGCACAAAACCCGGTTAAAACGGGGCTCAGCTTTCTGCCCTTGTGCCATGTTTATGAACGGGTGATCAATTACACCTACCAGCTTGCCGGCGTGAAGATCAGTTATGTGCATAACCTGGAGATGATCGGGGATATGATCAGGGAAGTCAAACCGGAGATGTTTTGCACCGTGCCACGCATACTGGAAAAAACCTTCTCCAAAATCATGGATAAAGGACGGGACCTGCCCCTGCTATCGAAAATGATCTTCTATTGGGCCCTGCGTGTTGGTGAGAAATATGAACCCTGGGAAAAACGCTCGGCCTGGTATAACTTTAAACTGGCTATCGCTCGCAAACTTGTCTTTTCAAAATGGATACAGGCACTCGGTGGCAATATCGATGTGGTAGTCTGCGGAGGAGCAAGTTTGCAAGACAAGCTGGCAAGGCTGTTCTGGGCAGCAGGTATCCAGGTTGTGGAAGGCTACGGCCTGACCGAGACATCGCCTGTCATTGCCGTGGGACAGTTTATACCCGGAGGGGTTAAACTGGGAACTGTCGGTCCGATCCTCCCGGGGGTCAATGTAAAGATGGCCGATGACGGTGAAATACTCGTCAAAGGCCCGAATGTGATGAAGGGATATTTTAATCGTCCGGATCTTGACAAAGAGGTCTTTGATCTGGAAGGATGGTTCCATACGGGAGATATCGGTGTCATGGAAGGCAAATTCCTGCGAATCACCGACAGGAAAAAGGAGATCTTCAAAACATCAGGTGGCAAATATATAGCGCCGCAGGTGATCGAGATCAAGTTCAAGACTTCTCCTTTCATCGAAAATATTATGGTGGTGGGAGAAGGAAAGAACTTTGCCTCCGCCCTTATAATACCTGACTTTCACCATATTGAATCATGGTGCAAGGTCAAGGGGCATCCTTATGAAGGATCTGGCAAAGCGATCAGGAATGAGATCATTATCCAGCGTATAGAAAGGGAGGTGGAAGAACTTAATGAGGATCTTGACAAGACGGAAAAGATCAGAAAAGTAGTTTTACTTGATGATGACTGGTCTGTGGAAAACCAGCTGCTCTCTCCCACCCTGAAACTTAAAAGGAAAACGCTGGTTGAGAAATATCAGGAATTGATTGAAAGTATTTACGAACCCTGATATCCTTATACCAGTAGTTTAGTGCATGATGGTGTACATCAATTGCTTAAGCTCACCGTAACTTGTGGCGTCTGTCGTTCCCACCCCTTTGCTCTTCAGGTCGAGTGTTCGTATGCCTGATATGATCGTCTTAATCTTTTGGGGTGAATATACTTTTGCAGCCTGGGCATAATCCTTCACAAAAAAAGGAGGCACTCCCAGTTCAGATGCTATTTCCTTAGGTTTCCCCTGTTTTACATGATGATAAATGAAGACTTTTACGAAAAAGTTGTGCAGGATCACCGACAGCATCTGCAAAGGGTGTTCTTTCGGATTGTCTTCGAAATATTTGACTATGCGCTGGACTTTGAGTGCATTCCTTGTACCGAGTGCTTTCTGCAATTCAAAAATATTGAAATCCTTGCTGATCCCTATATGCTGCTCAATCTCCTCTTCCGTGATGGTGGCGCCCTTTTCCAGATTGATAGCTAATTTTTCCAATTCATTATGGATCTTACCCAGGTCATTACCCAGGTAATCCGATAATATACGTGATGAAACAGGATTGACGGAATATCCCATGATACCAGCGGTTTTCTCAATCCAATCCGGGATCTGGTAATCCTTCAACCGTTCTGAGTGGAACAAAACGGTATCTTTTGAATTGCTCAGGCTTTTGTAAAAGGACTTCCGCTTGTCAACCTTTTTATGCTTGTAGCAAATCACCAGAACCGTAGTGGAAAGGGGGGATTTTATATAGGCTTCCAGTTCATCAATTTTATCCATTTCCTGGGCCTCCTTTAAAATAACTACCTGGTAGTTGCCCATCATAGGAAAACTCCGGGCCATGCTGATCACTGCTTCCGGTGTCACATCCCTGCCATAGAGCACCGATTGATTGAACTCACGTGATGCTTCGTCCAGGGCATGCGTTTCAATATAGGAAGCCAGTTGGTCAATAAAGAAAGGTTCCTCACCGTGCATGAAATATACCGGAGAAAAGATCTTGTTCTGTATATCGTTTATGATTTGTTCAAACTTCAAGGGCTCAGAATTTAAGGTGCTTAACGGTAAGGCCTTTGTTAATTAACTGGTTAAGGGATTCGATGCCAATTTTCAGGTGCAGTTCCATAAATTGCTTACTCACGTTCTTGTCGCTCTCAGCGGTTTTTACACCTTCAGGTATCATCGGCTGGTCGGAGACGAGGAGCAACGCTCCGGTTGATATTTCATTCCTGAATCCAACGATAAAGATCGTGGCTGTTTCCATATCTATCGCCATACTTCTTGTTTTCCGCAGGTATCGTTTGAATTTTTCGTCATGTTCCCATACACGGCGGTTGGTGGTAAATACGGTCCCCGTCCAGTAATCCTTCCCCATATCCCTGATGGTCGTAGATATCGCCTTTTGCAGGTTAAAGGCAGGAAGTGCGGGCACCTCCGGTGGAAGATAATCATCTGAAGTACCTTCCCCCCTGATGGCGGCGATGGGCAGGATAAGGTCTCCGACCTCGTTCTTTTTCTTAAGGCCGCCACATTTTCCCAGTAAAAGCACCGCCTTGGGCTGAATGCTCATCAGCAAATCCATGATGGTCGCCGCATTGGCACTCCCAATACCAAAATTGATCATGGTAATATCCCCCGCTGTGGCAGCCGGCATGGGTACCTCAGGGCTGGTTATCTCAACACCGTTCTGCCTGGCAAAAAGTTCCAGATAATTGTTGAAGTTCGTTAACAAAATATATTTTCCGAACGCTTCAAGCGGCATTCCGGTATAGCGTGGAAGCCAGTTGGAAACAATGTCCTTTTTAACTTTCATGGATGCCATTTTGATGCAAAATTACTCAAATAAAATATGGATACCTTCATGGATCACGCGGGAACCCAAATGACATCCGTATCACCGAAATGAACTTATGTTAATTTTGGCAAACGATTGTCCCATGTCACTGAACCTTCCTTCATACACTTTTTCAATTCGCCGGAATGAAGACGGTGGGGAAGAGGTTTTTGACCCGGTCAGGAAAAAGTATGTACCTAAAACTCCTGAGGAGTGGGTGAGATTGCATTTTATCCGGTACCTGATTCGAGAAAAGAATTATCCCGAATCTTTGATAGCTGTAGAAAAGGGACTCACTGTCAACAAACTGAAGAAAAGATTTGATGCGGTGATCTACAGCAGAGCAGGAATGCCAAAGGTACTTGTGGAATTCAAGGCGCCGGGTATCAGGATCGATCAAAAAGTCTTCGACCAGGTGAGTGCCTACAACCTGAAGTTGAAAGTTAGGTACCTGATGGTAAGCAATGGCATGCAACATTATTGTTGTCAATTCGATGATCAGCAGCAAAGATGGATATTCCTGAATACAATTCCCGACTATTCAGAGATTTAGTATGTATTGTGTCTAAAGATCAAAAGGAAGTGATGGACCTGAACCATTTCTTATAAGGAAGCTTGAATGATAATGCAGTTGAACGTGAATTATTATGAGAATTAGAATTTATCGTGCTAAAAAAATTTTAAATTTGTTCATTCAAATCCGAAAAGCATGAAAAAAGTACTTCTTCAGCTCGCCTTATTCATTGTCATCGCGGTTATTGGGTATTTTGTTTATCAGAGCATCATGGAGCCTCTCGAGTTCAGGCGTGAACAGCGAAAAAGAGAAGTTGCTGTCATCAACAAACTGAAAGACATCCGGAATGCGCAGGTGATATACCGTAACCTCGTCGGATCTTATTCCAATAATTTTGACTCTTTGGAAACGTTTCTGAAAACAGCAGAAATTCCCGTTGTCAAGATGATCCCTGACCCGGAAGACACGACTTTCACAAAAACCATCAATGATACAGTAGGTTATATCAAAGTTACGGATTCTCTTTTCCATGGAAAGGACTATGCGGTTGATGAACTTTCCTACATTCCGTTTTCGCAGGGAGAGTCCTTTGAAATAGATGCGGATACCATTGAAAGAGGAGGTGTCGAAGTACATGTTTTCGAGGTTAAAGCCCCCTATACTGCCTATCTGAAAGGCATGGACAAGCAAACCGTCATCAACATCATCGCAAAACAGGAGGATGTTGAGCGATACCCCGGTCTGAAGGTTGGTTCTATGCAGGAACCCACGACCGACGGGAACTGGGAATAATGTTTTCCCGATGTCGCATCGGCAACATCCAAATATTGACCTGCTCGACAAATCTTTTCAGGAAAATGCGGTTTCTTCCTTTATGCTGACGCTGGAGTTGACCGACTTTCATTTTTCTATGCCATCTTTAAATCATCCAACAATAAATTCATCGGTTTGGGTAAACACCCCTTGCCCGTCAAAGATGGACTTTCACATCAAGCGGCTCTGGGTAAGGTACTCCATGAACATCCCCTTCTTACCAAAAGCTTTAAAAATGTCCTGCTGAGCTATGGGGGAAAGCAAAATACCCTGATTCCCCATGCTTTATTTGACAGAATAGCTGCCCGAAAATACCTGGCTTACAATCATCCTGTGTCAGAAAATCATGCTGTCCTGTCCGACACCTTAAAAAACACACCTGCACACAATGTCTATTCTCTGCCTGCTGAGCTGGAAGATTTACTCCATCAGTCCTGGCCCAACCTTGCTATCAGGCATCTTTCCACCGTGCTGATTGAAACTCTGGGTATTCATTTCAAGCATATTGCCGGTGACAACATGGTATTTGTGCATGTTCGTGAGGATTGCTTTGACATGATCCATTTCAAGAATTCAAGGCTGTATTTCTACAATTTGTTTCCCTTCCGAAGCCGGGAAGATTTTATTTATTTCCTGCTGGCTGCCATAGAACAGCTTGGTTTGAATCCCGAATCAGTTCAACTTTATATTTCAGGCAGCCTGACCAAAGAATCGCAGTTATTCGACATGATCTACCGCTATATCCGGCACAGCGATTTTATCGGCAACAACAACGCCTTTGATTATGCCCACGTATTGGATGAATTGAATCTTTATGAATTCTATAGTTTGTTCAGCATTCTGCAATGCGTATCATAGGCGGGAAATATAGCCGGCGTATCTTCCGTCCTCCTGCCAATCTGCCTGTTCGGCCCACCACTGACCTTGCCAGGGAAAGCCTTTTTAATATACTGGAGCAGAAGACCACTCTTGAAGAGAGCAATACCCTGGATCTTTTCTCTGGAACCGGAGCCATCGCTTACGAGTTTGCTTCACGGGGTTGCCGTCATGCGCTGGCAGTAGAAAAGAATTTTCGCTGCGTGCAGTTCATCAGGGACACAGCCCTTTCCTTCGGAATGGATCAGATCAAGGTGATCAAGGCGGACGTATTTCGATATTTACAATCGACGTCCCGAAAGTTTGATATCATCTTCGCCGATCCGCCTTATGCGCTGGAGAATATTCCTGAAATAAGGGATATTGTCTTTGAAAGGGAATTGTTGCTCCCCGGGGGATGGCTGGTTATTGAGCATCCGGCGGAGGTTGACCTTTC
>JARRQC010000088.1:0-14557 GCA_037382165.1 bacterium
AGGCAAACCTCCGATCATGACCGATGCACATGGTGCGATTATCAGCATATATGTAACCGTTCCGGTGGAAATCAGACCTGGTAATACTAAAATCTCTTAGTACATCTAACAATTTGTCCGTTTGAAAATCAAAAGGATTTTTTATCATTGCAAACCTTAATCCGGATTAACATCCATACAACGATTTGAGATGAAAATATTACACCTTGTCCTTTTAATCTCTGGCATTTTCCTTTTTTCATGCGTGAACACAAACGAGGAAAAAAACCAGGATGAAAAATCAACAGAAGAACAAATCGCTGGACTTGAAGCAGATCTTTTCGGCGATGAAAATATGCGGATGAACAAGCGTAAGGCGCTGGATCTTGTCAAGCTTTATGTAAAATTCTCAGACAACCAGCCTTCCGATCCACGGTCATCCGACTATTTGTTCAAAGCAGCGGATATCTCTATGAATCTGAACCGCCCCTCCCAGACCATTGCACTTTTTGATCAATTCATAAAACGCTATCCTGACCATGAAAAAGCACCTACTGCTTTATTTCTGAAAGGATTTGTCCTGGAAGACCAGATACAGGATTATGAAGGCGCCAGGGAAGTCTATACACAATTCCTCGAAAGATATCCTGAAAGCGATTTTGCTGATGACGCAAAGATGTCCCTGGAAAATCTTGGGAAGACCCCCGAGGAACTCATCAGGGAATTTGAAAGTCAATCTCAATAAAAAAGGCTGACCCTGGACGGGACAGCCTCTTTATAAAATTCCAGATTACAGGTTAAATTCCGAAAGTGATCCCCCCTTTGAAAAACGAAAGGGTATACCCTCCTACTTCCATAAAAATGCTAAATTTTTCGGAAAAGAAATACCTTCCGCCAGCAAATACTTCCCCGTAGGGATCACGCCCACTTCACCACTGAAATTGATGGTGGGGATGACTCCGTAATTGTAAGGACCTCCCAGTCCTGGATTGAATAACAAGTCTCCTTTGTTCATCACATTTTGAGCCTGAACTCCAGCGGCCATCAAGACAACAACTAAAATAGCTAGAATTCTCTTCATAATTTTCTTGAATTACTTTTAGTTATAAAGCTGCAATAAGACAAGTCATTCGAAATACACCTCCGGAAGGACCATTTTTATAAAGGAAAGCATGTTAATAAAGTTTCACGGCCTTATTTCGCGTAACTGATTGCCCGGGTTTCCCTGATAACCGTAATCTTAATCTGACCCGGGTAGGTCATTTCTTCCTGTATCTTCCGGGAAAGCTCATAGGAGATCTTATCTGCTTCCTGGTCACTGACCTTGTCTGCTCCGACAATGACGCGCAATTCGCGACCCGCCTGGATAGCGTAGGTCTTAACCACACCGGGATAGGTCAAGGCAAGCTCTTCCAGTTTTTTTAACCGCTGTATGTAAGCTTCAACCACTTCGCGTCTTGCGCCGGGTCTTGCGCCGGAGATGGCATCACAAACCTGCACGATGGGAGATATGAGCGTATCCATTTCTATTTCATCGTGGTGTGCTCCAATCGCATTACACACATCGGGCTTTTCCTTATACTTCTCAGCCAGTTTCATACCGAGAATGGCATGCGGCAATTCGGCCTCGTTTTCGGCAATCTTGCCAATATCATGAAGGAGTCCGGCACGTTTGGCCTTCTTGGGATTCAACCTAAGTTCAGCCGCCATGGTGGCGCTGAGATTGGCTACCTCAATGGAGTGGGCGAGCAGGTTCTGACCGTAGGAAGAACGGTATTTCATCCTGCCTACCAGTTTGATCAATTCATGATGCATGTTATGGATACCCAGGTCAATGACCGTCCTTTTACCCACTTCCATGATCTCATTGTCCACTTCTTTCCTGGTTTTCGCCACCACTTCCTCGATCCGGGCGGGGTGTATGCGGCCGTCTGAAACCAGTTTTTGCAGGGAAAGACGGGCCACCTCCCGGCGTATGGGATCAAAACCGGATAACAGGATGGCATCCGGGCTGTCGTCGATGATGATCTCAATACCCGTCATGGCTTCAAGGGCACGGATGTTCCTCCCTTCCCTTCCGATGATGCGCCCCTTGATCTCATCGCTGTCAATATTGAATACCGAAACGGTATTTTCAATAGCATGTTCAGCCGCGGTGCGCTGGATGGTTTCAATGATTACTTTTTTGGCTTTTCGGTCGGCGGTCAGGCGTGCCTCATCAAGGATCTCACGCACAAAGACCATGGCTTCCCCCTTGGCTTCCTCTTTCAAAGACTCGATCAGTTGTGCCTTGGCCTCTTCTGCTGAAAGGTTGCTGATGGTCTCAAGCTGTTTAACCTGTTCGTTGTGAAATTTTTCGACTTCCGATTGCTTTTTCTCGAGGACTTCCAGCTGACCCGTCAGGTTTTGTTTGATCTTATCCAGTTCTTTTTGTTTCCGTTGTGTTTCTTCAAGTTTTTGCGACAGGCTGTTTTCTCTTTGTCTTATTCTGTTTTCGGCTTTCTGGATGTTGTTGTTTTTCTCATTAATGAGCTTTTCATGTTCAGATTTCAGCTGCAGGAACTTTTCCTTTGCCTGCAGGATCTTCTCCTTTTTGATCACCTCTCCCTTCTCTTTCGCCTCCTCAAGAAGGGCATGGCTTTTGCTCAGCAGCTGTTTTTTCAGTATTGTCGCCGTAATCACCCCGCCAATCAAGAGGGAAACTATTGCGACAATTACGTAAATGATAATTTCCATAATTCATCTCCTTTTTTATTAAGCTTGCATCAGCCTGAATAAAAAAAGCCCGCAATAATTCAGGAGTTATAGTAAACCCCGGGATTAACATGCATAGGGATGCCGGGAATTTCGGGCGTCCAGTGTCCTCCGGTTGGAGAATCCCTCAGGGGTAATCAGGCCTGTCCTAGACTCCTTGAGCTTGTCCCTAATGATTGTAGTGTTGAGTTTACAAACTGTGAATTACGCGGGCGTAATTTTAAATTTTCAAAGAACGTTTAGACTTTTTCTATCTCCAACTGGTCGATAAGTATTTTATCAATTTGTGACAACTTATTTATCAACTCGTTATCCTTAAATGATTTCTCCTCCTCGAGACGTATTGAATTGGCAACATGTTGCAGGGTTACCATAGCAAAAAGGTCCTGGTGATCTTTATACTCAAACGATTTTGAATAACTGGTTATTGTGTCATTGATCACCTGTACCGCTTTGCGTACAGTTTCTTCTTCCTCTCTCAAAACACTCAATGTGTATGGCCTTCCGGCGATAATAACCTTTATATTTTGATTTCCATCCATACCTTCTTCTTCCACTTCACTCATTCACTCAGTACTTCAATACATCTGTCAATCTCTTGTATCAGGTTGTCTATTTTCGTTTTGCTTTCCTCAACACCAAATTCAGCTTCAAGCGTATTTGCAAGTGTAATGTTTAATAAATCGCTTTGTTTTTTATTTAATTCATTGGTCAATGACTTGATCTTTATTTCAAGTTCATCTATATATTGATGCAATTTAGTATTTTCTTCCTTATAGCGCGCATTAAGATCGATTAATTTCTTAACTTTATGAGCAATACCTGAAACCAATCTCTCTTCCGTCACCATGATCTGAAAACCAAATTACAGTACAAAAGTACTTAAAACGTGACTGATCTTCAACGGCGTGAAGGGATTATTTTTAACCAAATGAATGAAAAAGTAACATCATGAATGAAGAATTCCTCTGGTATTTATGGAGATACCAGCTCTTTTCCCAGAACTTAAGGACCACTGAAGGACATCCGCTGGAAGTTATACACCCTGGCAGGCACAACATGGATTCCGGTCCTGATTTTTTTGACGGCAGGGTCAGAATTGATGGCACGCTTTGGGCCGGCAATATTGAAATCCATGTCCGCTCTTCTGATTGGCAAAAGCACAAACACACCGATGATCCTGCTTATGAAAGTATCATTCTTCATGTCGTATATGAAGATGATGCTCCGCTGATCACCGGCAAACGTGGTGTGATTCCAACACTCGTGCTCATGGGAAGGTTCGACCTGTCGATCTATCATCGTTATCATTCTTTCATTTTATCCGAGTCATGGATAGCATGCGAAAATCAAGCACACCCTGTGAATAGTATCTATTTAACGAATTGGCTGCAAAGGGTGATGGCAGAGCGCCTGGAGACAAAATCGGAATCGATAATGGCACGCTATCATGAAGCAGGACAAGATTTCACTGAAGCGTTTTACCACAGGCTGCTCAGGAATTTCGGCTTTCGTGCCAATGGACCTGCATTCGAAACTCTTGGCGTTTCACTGCCATTCCGTGTGCTGTCAAAGCATATCAATAACATAAAACAATTGGAAGCTTTGCTATTCGGACAGGCCGGTTTGTTAAGCGATTCCTTTCGTGATAAATACCCGTTGGAGCTCCTGAGTGAGTATCGATTCCTCAGGGAAAAATACAGTCTGATGCCGCTGAAAAATGGAACGGTTCGATTTCTCAGGATGAGACCTCCCAATTTCCCCACCATCCGTCTGTCACAATTCGCAAATCTTTTATGGAAAACAACAGGACTTTTACATTCCATACTCGAAGCAAAGCGGCTGAGACAGGTCGCTGACATGTTGCGATGTGAGGCATCACCCTATTGGAATACGCACTACCGCTTCGACAAAGTATCGGGTAAAAACAAGAAGATCATGGGAAAGCACTCCATTGAACTTATCCTGATCAACACGATCATCCCGTATCTTTTTGTCTTTGGCAAAATAAACAATTCGGAATCTTTACAGGGGAAAGCCATCGACTGGCTGGAAGAAATCCCACCGGAAAAGAATGCCATCACCAGGCGGTTCAGGCAGATAGGTATAGTGAGCCATAATGCTATGGAGTCGCAGGCCCTCATTCAACTGAAAAATGTTTACTGCGACAATAAACAATGCCTCACTTGCAGTATAGGCCATGAATTATTGCAATCACAGAATCCAGTTGGATAAATCAAATTCCACTCACAATCTGTTTGGAAATACAAGCTCAAAAACTTATTTTTGATAGAGCTACCCATGGCTTAAAATCGTCATCAACAGAAAGGAGATCATTCGATGCCGATTTATTATTCACTAATCCTAATAACAATGAAAATCATGAAAAGGAATCTATGCTCAATCGCACTTATGCTGGCAATCTTTTTGTTATTCACAACATGCCAGAAAGAACAAAACTTAGTGGGTCCTTCGGATATTGAGGGTACCTTAAAATCATCTCATAAGGTTTCTGTTTATCACCTGACCGGAAACGGCAGCTACCAACTTATTGAAATAAATGAAAATGCTTTACCCGCCCACCTGGCACACGGTGATCTGCTTGCAGTTGTCCCTTTAAGCGTCGAACAAATGGCACAAGACGCACAGGAACTTCTGGAAGACCCTACCAAATGGTATTTTTATAATGACGGTCCTGAAAATGAAGGGATAGACCCGGGCCTTGGTACCTTTGTCAGTGGACCGGGATCTCCCCCGGAAGGAACAGGAAGTGCCCAGATGAGCGTAACGGGCAACGAGAGATATAATCTTGCTAATTCCCAGTTTGGAGGAACCCTGCTGAGTGAAATAACAAGCTTTTCATTCATAACCTATAACCCGTCCACAGGCAATGGAGGTTCTTCTGCACGCTCCGGTTATATGCATTTCAATGTCTCTTTCGACGGAACCCATACTTTCCAGTACAGGCTCATATTCGTACCACGGGATAATGGGACTGTGATACAGGATACGTGGCAGGAATGGGATGCCCTTGGGGATGGAAATACGCTATGGCGCTGGTCTGGTTTTGGGGCTTTCGGAAATCAATGGCCTGATGGTAACACCGATGACTTGAGAACCTGGAACAATATCCTAAGCAGTTTTCCGGATATTCAGATGCATACGCTATATCCATTCCTTGCCGTAAGGGTTGGCGAACCCTATGCCGATGGTTATACCGAAAATATCGATGCTGTTAAATTCGGGGTAAATGGTATTGACCAGGTATTTGATTTTGAAGATTAGGAAACCCGGCAGTACCAAAAGAATAAGGATGCCCCGAACCTTGTGGGGCATCCTTTTATATTTCGTTAGGTGATCGCAATTGCTTAAATATTCATAGTTTTGTTTGAACACTATGTAAAGCAATAAGGAATTTGGAATCGGAAGGAAGGCGGAACTTATTAATGGCAGGAATCTACCTGTTATCCATCCTTGTCATCGGGGTTATCGGTTTTATGCTGATTGACGATTATTCCATCGTCAATGCAATCTATATGACCATCATCACCATTTCCACCGTTGGATTTCGTGAAGCGCAACCTCTTTCCGACAGTGGAAAATTGTTTACCGCATTCCTGATCCTGGGAAGTCTTGGTGTACTGACTTTTTTCATTACTACCATTACGCAAAACCTGTTTAAAACACAATTGACCTTTTTTCTGAGAGGCGACAGCAAAAAATCAAGCAGCATCAAAATGGAACAACATGTAGTAGTCGTTGGTTATGGAAGGAATGGCGACCAGGTCGTCAAAGAACTTTCCCTGCAGAGTTCAAATATGGTGGTGATCGATATGAGCCACGAGATCGTGATCAATAATATCGGTCGTCCCATCCGGTTTATAGAAGGTGATGCCACGGAAGACGAAGTGCTCATCAAAGCAGATATAAAGTCTGCAAGGTCGCTGATCACCACTTTGCCAAATGATGCCGATAACCTCTATGTTGTGTTGACGGCCCGCGCACTTAATCCATCCCTGAAAATCATCAGCAGGGCTTCCAGCGACAGCTCGGAAAAGAAACTGAGAATGGCGGGTGTCGACAGTGTAGTCATGCCGGAGCGTGTGGGTGGTGCACATATGGCCACGCTGGTTTCCAAACCGGATGTGGTGGAATTCATTGAACACCTGACCCTTCATGATACGGAAGCTGCTCAGCTTATGGAGATCATGTGCGACGAACTGCCCGAAGTATTCAGGAATAAACCCATCAAGGAGATCGGTGTACGGACCAATACCGGAGCCAATATCATAGGCTTTAAGACTGCCGGAGGAGATCTGATCATCAATCCCAACAGGGACACCAAACTGGTCGAAAGATCAAAGCTCTTTGTCCTGGGAACCGACCAGCAGATTCAGCAGATGAAGGAATTACTGAAAAATGCTGAATAAAAGCTGGAAAAAAACTTTTGGTCTATATTGTAACCTGTTGAAAGCGATTAGATAACACTGTCAATCCTTTCATTTTCACTGCCCCGTTACTTTCCGAACAATGTGGCATGCAATTTGTTTTCAGAGCATAAGGGTTAGCGGGGAAGGACTGCCCTGCACCATAATATGTATATCTTTGCCACTTCATTAAACTGCGAGATAAATAGAAAATTAGATTTATGAAAAAGACATTAACACTGGCGATTATTGTTATGATGGCCGCAGTCATCTACCTCAGCTCCGGATGCGATAAGAACAAAGACCCGGAAGTAATCGAGTTTATCATGGCTGTGGACAGCATAAGCCATCCTGACACAATTCCCCTGGGTGAAGTTCTGGAAATCAGGTTTTATGGTGTCATCGGACCCAATGACTGCTTTGAATTTTCAAGGTTTGAACCGGGTTTTGGGGACAACTTAATGGAATTTACACTCTATGCCAAAGAGATCAAACGGGACGATTGTAAAGGCGGAGGTCAATACCTGAACGGCGGAGGCGTGGGCATCACGGATGCTACAGCCGGCGAATGGGAAATTACCGTAAACCAGCCGGATGGGATCGCCCCCATTACTTCGACAATTTTTGTGGAGGAATGAAAAAGAAATAAATTAGTCAGCAAGTTTTAAAGGGGCCCTCATCAGGGCCCTTTTCTTTTGTTAACTTTGTGACCCAAAATTGACGCAGTGGAGATTCTCGACAAACTAGAGGCCATCAAGGAAAGATACGAAAACATTGCCAGGGAAATGAGCGATTGAAACCGAGAAGGATCCTGAATTCCGTGCCATGGCGAAGGAGGAACTGGAAAAATACCAGGAAACACGTGAGGAGATGGAGGAAAACATTCGACTTCTGTTGATCCCCAGCGACCCGCAGGATTCAAAGAATGCCGTTATGGAAATACGCGCAGGTACCGGAGGGGATGAGGCCAGCATTTTCGCGGGAGATCTTTTCAGGATGTATCAAAAATTCTGCGAAAACAAAAACTGGAAATTTGATGTCGTCAGTGTTAATGAAGGGACGGTCGGCGGATTCAAGGAAGTAGTTGTTGAAGTGACAGGTGACGGTGCCTACGGTATTCTGAAGTTTGAATCCGGTGTCCACCGTGTGCAACGTGTTCCAAAAACCGAAACGCAAGGCCGGGTGCATACTTCCGCTGCCTCCGTAGTCGTGCTTCCCGAAGCGGATGAGTTTGATATCGAACTGAATGAAAAGGACATCCGAAAAGACACCTTTTGTTCTTCGGGTCCGGGAGGCCAATCGGTAAACACCACCTATTCCGCCATTCGCCTGACACATATTCCTTCAGGGATTGTGGTCAGCTGCCAGGATGAGAAGTCGCAGCTAAAAAACCTGGCCAAAGCCATGAAGGTTTTACGTACCCGGCTTTTTGAGCTTGAATACAGCAAATACCTGGAGGAGATAGCCAGCAAGCGCAAAACCATGGTTTCGACAGGGGACCGCTCTGCCAAGATACGCACCTACAACTGGCCACAGGGCAGGGTAACGGACCACCGAATCAACCTGACCATGTATAACCTCCAACAAGTCATCGATGGTGACCTTGATGAAATGATCGAAAAACTCCAACTGGCGGAAAATGCCGAACGACTCAAGGAAGAATTTGAGGAATAGAAGTAAATTATTCACTGGTACCATTTTTAAAGACCTCTCAGGTGAACAGAAAAACATTATTTGACCTCATCAGGAAAAAAGGATCATTCCTCTGTGTTGGCCTGGATTCCGATATCAACAAAATTCCTGAGCACCTGCTAAGCTCGGAAGACCCCCTGTTTGAATTCAACAAAGGCATAGTCAATGCCACCCTGCAGTATACGGTAGCCTATAAACCGAACCTCGCGTTTTATGAATCGATGGGATCAGGGGGATGGAAAAGCCTCGAGAAGACCGTGGATTATATTCGTTCACAAAATGAGGAAGTATTCCTGATCGCTGATGCGAAACGCGGTGACATCGGCAATACTTCAGCAATGTATGCCAAAACGTTCTTCGAAACCCTGGATTTTGACGCGGTTACCCTCGCTCCTTATATGGGTCTTGACACAGTTTCCCCGTTTCTTAACTACACCGGTAAATGGTCGGTCCTATTAGCCCTGACATCCAACAAGAGCGCTGCTGATTTTCAATATTTAAAAGATGCACAGAATCATGAACGGCTTTACGAGAAGGTACTGAATACGTCAAAGCAATGGGGCACGACGGATCAGCTTATGTATGTGGTTGGGGCCACAAGGGCGGAAGCTCTGGCGGATATCAGGAAGATCATTCCGGATCATTTCCTGCTGGTGCCCGGTGTCGGGGCCCAGGGTGGAAGCCTTGAAGAGGTAGTGAAGTACGGCAAGAACGATCACTGCGGCCTGCTGGTCAATTCCTCCCGCGGGATTATTTACGCATCCACCGGATCTGACTGGCAGGAGGCAGCACGGATGCGTGCTATGGAAATGCAGTCTGAAATGAAGAGATATCTTGACGATCTGAAATGATCAATAGTAAGTAAGAAACCTTTTGTCTTCTAATCTCATTACTTATTCGCAACCGGGTAAAAACGCGGAGTGTCCTCAGCCGGTTCCAGGAATAATAGGTCAGCACGCACTTGAAAGGGAAAATTATGCCTTCGTAGCCCATCGAACCACCTGAAATATACTGGCTGCCGCTGCTTCCGTGAAAGATCAGGTCCTCCAGGTCAACATTGTTCATACCATTGATGTAGGTGGTAATCTGGACGCGGTTGCCATCTCCCTGCCGCTGGAAATTGTACCTTTCAACCCCCATAACCGCAGTGACCTTTGGGGATTCCTGTGCCGGTCCGACATACTGGTTGTCAATCCACATGCCGCTCTGGGTCAGCTTTTCCCCATCCTCCCAGTAATAGTAGGTTCCGATGCCATCACGCAATCCCTCTTTCCATTCACCGATATATCTTTCCCCTGTCGACCAGGTATATGTACCTTTCCCATTGGGTAATCCCTTCTTGAAATTCCCAACATAGGTATCTTTCCCTTTTGCTGTTCCCTGTCCATGCGCAAGGCCTTTTTTACACCTCCCCTCATAAGTACCTGAAATGTAGGGCAGTAAAACCTTACAATCTTCTTGTGCTTCCAGAATACTTTCGGGAATAAGAAAAAAGAAAATCAGTATGATATAGGAAACTAACCTGAACACAACTTATCCATTCTACACGATAAAGATAGGCATTACCAAAGGAAAAACCAAACACGTGAACATGAAAAGGAGGGCTGTGGAAACACCCCTGAGACAATAATACTTCTTCTTTTTTTATCAGATACCTTCCAGAATTTCAGTCCAGCCGTGAATATCTTCAACTGTTCCTTCCTGAATACCTCTCAACTGGTTGTATAACCTGGTGGTCATGGGACCGGCTTCATCACCGTATTCAAATACCCTTCCGGTTTCCCTGTCGACGATCTTTTTGATCGGGGAAATGATGGCCGCTGTTCCGCAGGCGCCGGTTTCTTCGAAACTATCCAGCTCCTCCATGGTCACATGTCTGCGTTCCACTTTCATTCCCAGGTCCCTGGCGATCTGTTCCAGGCTTTTATTGGTAATGGAAGGTAAAATACTTCTTGATTTGGGAGTAAAATAGGTATTGTCCCTGATGCCAAAAAAGTTGGCCGGACCTGCTTCATCAATATATTTTTTCTCGAGTGCATCAAGGAATAGAACCGAGGCAAACCCGCTCTGATGGGCGCGCTCAGCGGGGCGCATTCCTGCTGCATAATTACCACCTACCTTGATATGACCCGTTCCCAACGGGGCGGCACGGTCGTAATCCTTAACGATCTCCACGGAGACTGGATGAAAACCTTCCTTGAAATAGGGACCAACCGGGGTGACGAATACCATGAACATATACTCTTTGGCCGGTTTTACCCCAACCTGGGGACCGGTTCCGAAAAGCAAAGGCCTTATATACAGGGTTGCTCCGGTTCCGTGCGGTGGAATATATTTCGCATTGGACCGCACCGCTTTCTTGATCATCTCACCAAATAATTCATCAGGAACAACGGCCATCATAATCCCTTCCGCAGATTTTTTCATCCGCTTCGCATTTTCCTGCCATCTGAACAACCTTACCTTGCCATCCGCACCGCGATAAGCCTTAAGGCCTTCAAAAGCTTCCTGTCCATAATGAAGCCCCGTTGCAGCCATGTGAACCGAAATATATTCTGATTCGGTTACCTCGGGTTCCTGCCATTTCCCATCACGATAAACGCAACGAACATTGAAATCTGTAGGATAATATCCAAAGGGAAGTGATTTCCAGTCTAAATCGACTGTATTTTGGGTTGATAACATAACTCACGATTTTAATTTGCGTTAGCTAAGATAAAAATTATCGCGAATCAAAGGGAGTTAAAAACGTATAAATATATGTATATATTACTGATATTATGTACTTTATAAGAAATTAAAGTTTAATTTTTACGTGATTTACTTAGCCGGATGACATCCAGGATTAAGGAGAGGCGGGGGCATTGCTCAGCTGACAAAATCGGGTACCAGCCAGAGCAATATAACGATCATGACCAGCGCGGGCAACATATTCATGACCTTGATCTTTTTAACCTCCAGGAGATTTATTCCAAGTCCGATCAGTAAAATACCTCCCACGGCACTTAATTCCACAGCGTAAATATCCGGAAAGAAACTGCCAAATATCATTGCCGCTACCGTTATACCACCCTGGAAAAGAAAAAGCGGAATGACGGAAAATACCACACCCACACCAAGTCCGGATGCAAGGGCAATAGAAGAAATGCCATCCATCAGGGATTTGACCAGCAGGGGTTCCGAGCCTTTCCCAATGCCCTCATCAATGGCTCCGACGATTGTCAATGGACCGATACAAAACAGGAGAAAGGCAGTCAGCATCCCTTCCGTGAATTTCTCGCTTCCGATTTTCAGGCGGGACTTCATCCTTTCCCCCAGCTTTTCCATCCCTCGCTCCAATCTGAGCAGCTCACCTATCAAGGCACCGGAGATCAATGCCATGACCATATGCATGACATGGGTCGTTTTGATAGCCATCATCACACCCAATGCCATGGTAAACAAGCCAATAACCTGGAAGAATATGCGTACGAAACGGTCGGGCAACTTCTTGTTGAGCAAGAGACCTATCGAGCCTCCGATAAGTACAGTGATCACATTTACCATCGTTCCAAGCATGCCGGCGAAGATAAATCATTTTTCAGGTTTATCCCTGTACCGCAACAGGAACATGATGCCGGAAATGGCAAATGAAAGAAACTATTCAGAATAATTCCAAATTGTTACATTTGCAGCCTGTTCAAAAGACCATGGCTATTTTACACAACAGGATCAGCAAGGAGGTGCTGCGGCAACGGCTATCAGAGGAGCCCTTCAAAAGGGTTACGATCTCATTTTACCGTTATGTTATCATCGAAGATGCCGCTGCATTCAGGGACCAGCTTTACAAAAGCTGGAATGAACTGGATTGTTTTGGCAGGATCTATGTCGCACGCGAAGGTATCAACGCGCAGATGAGTGTTCCGCAACACAACCTTGATGTATTCCTTGAGAACATGGACCATTACGAGGCACTTCGTGATATGCCCATCAAGTATGCCGTAGAGGATGACGGGAAGTCTTTTTACAAATTGACCATTAAAGCAAGGGAAAGGATCCTTGCCGACGGACTTGATGACAATGCCTATGATGTTACCAATGTTGGGAAACATCTTTCAGCGCTGGAATTCCATAAATTGTCTGCAGATCCTGACACGCTCGTGATCGATATGCGGAATCGTTATGAGAGCGAGATCGGGCATTTCGAAAATGCTTTTTGTCCCGACGTAGACACCTTCCGGGATGAGATCAGGCTGGTCGTTGAAAAATTCAGTGATCAAAAAGACAGGAAAGTCCTGCTCTACTGCACCGGGGGCATCCGTTGCGAAAAAGCGTCTGCCTATCTTAAGCATAATGGATTTAGTGATGTCAACCAGCTTCATGGAGGGGTTATCGAATATGCACGTCAAATTAAAAGATACGGCATCCCTTCCCGCTTCATCGGCAAAAATTTCGTCTTCGATGAGCGTATGGGAGAAAGGATAGATGACCGAATCATCAGCCATTGCCATCAGTGCGGCGCGCCCTGTGATACCCATGTCAACTGTGCCAATGACGCCTGCCACCTGTTGTTCATTCAGTGTACTGACTGTGCCGCAAACAACAGCGGATGCTGCAGCGATGACTGCAAATCCTTTATTGCCCTGCCTGTAGAAGAACAAAGGCAACAAAGGAAATCGATGGTATTTAACGGCACCCACAACAGCCACCGGGGTCTGCGGCTCGAATCGGCCTGCCAGTTGTAAACCTTCCCGGCTGCTGAAGACATCTCCTATCGGGAAAAACGGGAACCGGCCAAACCCAAAAAATCTGCCGGACAGTTTCTGTAACTGGCTGGAATATATTATGCCCGGTTTTAATAACTTTAACGGGTTAAACAACCCGACCGTCATGAAAAGCCCTTTTCTTGTATTATGCCTGATTTTCCTGGCTCAAGTGCTATTTCCGCAGGTGCACGCTGACGATTTCAATGCCCCTGATTTTCTGTTCAGGGCATTGGGACCATACCGTGTCGGCAGCTGGATATCAGATATCGCCGTACCGGCAACCGATGACGAGCATTATGCCTACACCTACTATGTGGGTGCCCGCAATGGAGGTATCTGGAAAACCGAGAACAATGGCACCTCTTTCTTTCCGGTATTTGATTCGCAAAACAGCCTGTCGATCGGTGCCCTGGCCATAGCTCCCTCCGACCCGGAAACCATCTGGGCCGGCACCGGCGAAGATTTCAACGCACGCCTCTCCTATTACGGCCATGGAATTTACAAATCCGTCGACGGCGGAGATTCATGGGAACACAAAGGGCTGACGGATGCCCATCATATTTCAGTCATTCTCATCCATCCCGACGATCCGGACATCATTTACACGGCCGTAATGGGTCACCTGTTCACACCCAATGCAGAACGCGGCGTATTCAAGTCGGCGAATGGTGGCGACACCTGGGAACGTATATTGTTTATCGATGAAAACACAGGGGTGATCGACCTGGTCATGGATCCCTCCGACCCGGACATGATCTTTGCCGCCACTTACGAAAAGTACCGCTATCCCTGGCATTTTGAAACGGGCGGGGAAAACAGCGGCATTTACAAAACCACCAACGGTGGAGGTAGCTGGCAGAAACTGCAAAACGGTTTACCAGGTGGGAAACTGGGCAGGATTGGACTGACTATCTACCCCAATAACCCGGATGTGATGTATTCTGTCATCGAGATCATCAA
>JARRQC010000089.1:0-496 GCA_037382165.1 bacterium
TGACAAAAATGCTCTTTGAAAAAGATACTCATCATACAAACCGCTTCACTGGGGGATGTAATACTGGCTACGCCGGTCATTGAAAAACTACATCATTATTTCCCCGAATCGGCCATCGATTTCCTGATGAAGAAAGGGTATGAATCGCTATTCTTCAGACATCCCTATCTGCATCAAATCATAACCTGGGACAAATCACACAAGAAATACCGGCATTTGAACTACCTGAGAAAAATGTTGAGGGAGCGGGAGTATGATGCGGTCATCAATCTTCAGCGATTTGCCTCTTCGGGTTACATCACCGCTTTTTCAGGAGCAGATCACCGCGTCGGTTTCCATAAAAATCCTTTTTCACTCTTTTTTACCAAAAGGATCCGGCACAGGATAGGAAAGACAGGCAAACAACAGCATGAGACGGAGCGCACCCTCAGATTGATCACCCACCTGACCGACGACACCTCCTTTGGTGTTAAACTATACCCTTCAAACCATGATT
>JARRQC010000089.1:518-15062 GCA_037382165.1 bacterium
CGCCTGGATCACTCTGGTTTACAAAGCAATACCCGGAAGAAAAATGGAATGAATTCATCGACAAGGTAATCAATCTGCATCCGGACATGTATATTTATTTGCTGGGGTCATCAAATGAAAAAGGACTTTGTGACAGGATATTCCAGCGATCTGCAAAACAGGAGAACCTGCTTAACCTTGCCGGTAAATTCACCCTGCTTGAATCTGCCGCACTGATGCGGGATGCACGGATGAACTACGTGACTGACTCTGCACCGATGCATCTGGCTTCATCTGTAAATGCACCCACGACCGCTGTTTATTGTTCGACAGTACCGGAATTCGGTTTCGGTCCATTATCCAAAAAGTCCTTTATCATACAAGCTCAGGAAGATATACCCTGCAAACCTTGCGGACTGCATGGATTCAGAAAATGCCCGAAAAAACATTTCGATTGCGCCTATAAAATCAGGGTTGAACAACTTGTAGAAACATTATGACACTTGAAGAAGAAGTAAATCATTCGGTGAAATTGCTTAAAGCGGGTAAAATCATTCTTTACCCGACCGACACCATCTGGGGTATCGGTTGTGATGCAACCCTTACCAAACCTGTTCAACGTATTTACAAACTAAAGAGAAGGGATGATTCAAAAAGCATGATCATTTTACTTAATGACCCGGGCAAACTTGAAAAATATATCGAACATGTCCCTCCCATCGCTTATGACCTGATTGAAAATTCCCACGCCCCGCTTACGATCGGATATCAGGGAGCCCGGAACATCTCAAAATAGCTGATCGCTCCCGATGGCACCATTGCCATTCGTATCGTAAAAGGGAGGTTTACCTCCTCCGTTATCGAAAAATTAGGAAGCCCCATCGTGTCGACCTCTGCCAATATTTCCGGAAAACCCGCTGCCCCCACCTTCAGCCAGATCAGCGAGGAAGTGAAGGAGAAAGTCGATTATATTGTGGAACATTTTCGAAACCAGACACGTGCACTTAAACCTTCAACCATCATCAAACTGGAGGCGAATGGCCGGTTCACCGTTCTCAGGCCCTGATGAATGCACAAGCTTTCCAATAGAAAGTATTATTATGTTACTGCGGATTAGTAAAATAATTAATACCTTTACCGCCCAGTTTCAGAGAATACCAATTTATAATGAAAGTATTGTATAAAATTCTGGCAGCTTTCCTTATTGTTGCCTTTACCGTGTCTTTTTCATCCTGCTCAAAGAAAGGTTACGCGCATAAATCAAAGAGACACAGCTCTTCCACGATTGATCCCGTAACCCAGAAAAACGAACCGGTAAGAAAGAAATATATCGTTCCGGACAAGAAGAAAAAGATTCTTGGTACGGAAAAATCAAAGATCTGACCGATCTTCTTTTCCCTGTCTTCTTCTTAAAAACTATCTGTTAAACTGCTCATTATTGAGTAATTTTGCCATGTCAGGCAGGCTATCCTATCGCCTCGTGCACGGCGCGGGGAGGAAAGTCGGGACAACACAGAGCACCATACTTCCCAGACGGAAGGTCACACGAAGGTGTGAACAGCAAGTGCCACAGAAAATAACCGCCTATGTCGAAATTCGGCAGGTAAGGGTGAAAATGTGGGGTAAGAGCCCACGCCACGGTTTGGTGACAGTCCGTGGGGGTAAACCTTATGGGTTGCAAGACCAAGTATGCCGGTGATACGGGTTGCTCGCCCAATACCGGCGGGTAGGTCGCAAGAGGTATCCGGTGACGGGTATCCCAGATAAATGATAGGACACGACAGAATCCCGCTTATCGGCCTGCCTGATTTTCATAATATACAGGGCTAAATCTCCTTCCATATATGAAAAAACGCTTTTCGCCGTTAATGTGAATAGTAGTTGGATAAATTATCAGATAAAACAATAATCGGCTGCCGAGTAATCCATACTTTTAGCGGCTAATTTTAATTGCAGAATGAAATATTACCTGATTATATTCTTAGTCGGATTCGCACTATTATTTTCACAGCCTACCAGGGGACAACGGACAGTGATCACCGATCCGCCGGCAAAAACCTATGACGATGCACTGAGGTTGTTTGAACAGGAAAACTATGGCGCGGCTGCCCCGCTTTTCGAGCAGGTAAAAGGTGAAATTGACGACCCGACAAGTGTATATGCTGAAAATGCATCCTATTACAACACATTATGCGCGGTTTACCTCGGTGACAAGAATGCACTTAAAAAAGTGAAGGCTTTCGCCGAATCCTACCCCGAAAGCGCCTGGATACCCGTCATTCATTTTGAGCTGGGTAAGCTTTATTATTCCCGGAGAAAATACCGTGAGGCGCTGATGTCATTCAGGGATGTTCGCCCGGGACAGCTGAACAAAACCCAACGTGCTGAATATTATTTCAAGAAAGGGTTTTGCGAAATGAAGATCGGCAGGGAAAGCAATGCACTTCAATCCTTCCGGAGGGTGACCAATTATAAAAGCTCCTATGCCAATCCGGCAAGGTATTATATCGCACATATAAACTACAATGAAGGGGATTACCAGGAAGCCTTAAAAGACTTTAAAGCCATTGAAAACGACAGGCGTTTCCAGAAATATGTACCCAATTACCTGATCCATATATATTATGAAACGGGCGATTATGACGAAGTAATCAAAAGAGGTGATGAGTACATGAGAACGGCGGATAATAAAACCAAAGGCGAGATCGCCGGACTTATTGCCAATTCATACTACAACCTGGGTGATTACGCCAGCGCCCTTAATTATTTCGAATCTTATGAGCGGATGATCAGGAAGGAGATATCTCCCGCGGAACAATATCGCATTGGGTATACCAAATTCTACAATAAGAAATATGGCGCGGCAATCCATAATTTCCAGGAAGCCAGTCAGGGTGACGGGGCCTACAGCCAGAATGCATGGTATCACCTGGGATTCTGTTACCTGGAGACAGGAGAAACTAAATTCGCACAACAGGCCTTTCTGAAAGCTTACCGGGAGAAAACCGGTAACCGGGAAATTGCTACCGATGCACTTTACAATTACGTAAAGATTACCCTCGAGCTTGGAAATGACCCCTACAATGATCCCGTTTCGCTGGTTACCGAATTTATTGAAAGGAATCCTGATCTGCCCAGGATGGATGAGGCGTATGAGTTGCTCTCACAACTTTACCTGACCTCACGTAAATATAAGGCGGCACTGGAGTCGATAGAGAAGAACAGGAATCCGAACCGGAAACTGCAGTCCACTTACCAGCAGATTGCATACACACAGGGTCTGGAATACTTCAACCGCGGTGATTATGACAATGCCATCGCTTATTTTGACAAGTCGCTGTACTACCATCCCGACAGGGACCTGGAGTCGACCACAATATACTGGTACGCCGATGCGCTCTACCGTTTGAAGAGGTATGGCGAAGCAGGAACCAGGTACAAGCAATACCTGGCTTTTCCAAATATCAGCAATGATGACTATTACGGTCCGGCGCAGTACAACCTGGCCTACACTTATTTCAATCAGCAGAACTACCGCCCCGCCATTGAAAATTTCCGGAGATTTCTATCCCTCTCCGGTCAGCCGCAGAAACTTGTCAGCGATGCACGGTTAAGGCTGGCAGACAGCTATTATATCACCAGGAACTATGGCAGCGCGATGGGGTGGTACGACAAAGTGGTTGACGGAAATGGAAATAATGCAGCCTACGCCCTTTATCAAAAAGCATTCTGCTACGGTGCACAGGGCGATTTCAACCGGAAGATCGGTACGCTGAAAGCGCTGGTTCAACGTTATCCCGCTTCCCCACAGTATGATGAATCGTTATATGAGATTGCCTCTACCAGCCTGATCCTGAAAGACCAGCGAAGTGCCATCGTATATTTTGACAAGCTGGTAAAGGAAAAACCCGGCAGCAGCTTTGCCAAAAAATCGCTGGTAAAGATGGGTTTCGTCTATTACAACAGTAAACAATATGACCAGGCCATCCGCGTCCTGAAACAGGTCATCGACAGGTATCCGGCATCGATGGAAGCCAAAGAGGCGCTGAATACCCTGCAGAATGTATATATGGATATGGGGCAGGTGGATAAATATTTTACCTACGCCAGAAGTCTTGATTTTGTGCAGGTATCTACCAGTGACGAAGATTCGCTCACCTTTGTTGCCGGAGAGAATTATTACATCATGAACGACTGCAAGAATGCGATAAATCTGTTGGAAAATTATCTTAACCAATTTCCTGAAGGGGGATTTGTACTTTCCGCTTACAATTATCTCTCCATTTGCTACGAAAAAGTCGGGGATACCAACAAATCACTAAGCTATTTTGAAAAGATAATCGCTTTTCCGGAGAATCAATATACGGATATTGCGCTCCTTAAAGCAGCCAGGATTGAATTTGAGCGGAAGAACTATCCGAAGGCTTACGAATATTATCTGTCATTGCATCAGCTTGCAGAAGATCCCGGTATGCAGCTGGAAGCTACAGACGGAGCCATGCGCGGTGCTTTCCTGAAAGAAGATTATGCCTCAGCCTCCCGGTTTGCCGGTGAAATGCTCGAAAGTCCCATAGCTAACGAATCTCAAATCCTTATGGGATGGTATATCCTTGCCAAATCATCTTATCAAACGGGAAACAGGTCGGAAGCCGAAAGAGGCTTTCAAAAGGTCGATCAGCTGACCAGTGGCGAAATGGGAGCCGAGGCCAAATACTACCTGGCACTTTTCAGTTTTGAAAGGAATGCGCTGGATGAGGCTGAGAACCTTATCTACGAATTGCCCGATCAGTATCCCGACTTTGAATACTGGATTGCCAAAGGATTCATTCTTCTGGCTGATATTTATGTGAAAAGAGACAACACCTTCCAGGCTGAACAAACCTTACTCAGCGTGATTGATAATTATCCGGGAGATGACCTGAAAGAGGAAGCCCGTCTCAAACTGGAAAAAATTAAACCTGAGGAAGTTACCGAACCAAGTGAAGAAGATGAAGAAATTGAATTTGAATAAGCATATCAAGATGAACCTGCAAATCCTTTCCAGGTCCCTGGTCCTAAACCTGATGGCCTCCTGCCTGGTTTTTATCACATCCGCTGCTTTTGCCCAGCTCACCGATGCAGAGCGGAATGAACAGGTTACCATTGTCGGTTCTTATGATCCGACAATTGACCAGGCTTTTAAGATCAACCTAAAGCCCCAGGCGGTCACCTTCACCCATCAAAAGCCAACCTTCACTTTTGAGGTTATGGATGTTCGGCAGGATACCAAACTGGAGGCGGGAAAGATCAGCCCGGCTACCATTCGCGCTGACAGGAGAAAGAAAATGTACGATAATTACCTCCGCGCAGGATTCGGCAGCCTGATCTCCCCTTATTTAGAATTACACCATTCCAGCGGAGATAAAAACGACAGCCGATTCAACGCCCGGGTCTATCACCTTTCTTCTTTCGGAGATATACCAGGTTATGCGCCAGGTCCCTTTTCCAACACTGATCTGGATATCGGTTATGACAAATACACCGGCAGTTCCATTTTCAGCCTCGGTATAGGCTATGGACTCGATATGTACCGCTATTATGGTTTTGAAACGGAAGAATACCCGGAGGTCAACACCTCGTCAGACAGCCTCCGGCAAAGTTTTAACCAGATCAGGGCAAATATGGGATTACGCAGCAACAACAAGAAAACAGAATCCTTTGAATATGATGTGAATCTCAACGCGTACTACTATTTTGACCGCTGGCAAACCAGTCAGACAGATTTACAACTGGGATATGACTTGGGCAAACCGTTCGAAAGCAGGAATTCATCCGGGCAGAAAGCAGGGATCAGGGGATTGGTAAGGTTTGGCGTAAATAAGGATTCCCTGCAGAGCAACAATGACCTGCTCGTTTCAGGTATCCCTTATTACCGCGCAAAGTTTGGATTAGTGAGTTTTGGCCTGGGTGTTAACCTGAGCTACCTGATGACCGACAGTTCAGATGTAGGCTTTTTTCCCGTCATTGATATCAAAGTGAATATCATTGAAGATATACTGTCTGTTTACGCAGGCGCTGATGGTGGTTTTGTTAAGAATTCCTATTTCGACCTTTCGCAGGAAAATCCATGGATCAGTTCTGCCCTTCCCATCAGCTGGCAAAAAAATAAGTTCAGGGTCTTTGCAGGGGTACGCGGCAACATTACCGGTCAATTAGGATTTAACCTGGAAGCAGGCTGGTCATCGTTTGAGCATATGCCATTTTTCGTCAACACTGAGGATCCTGCAAACTGGTCCATTTCAGCACCTGCGCTGAAATTCACCGCTGCTTTTGATGATGGAAATGTATTTACAGGGCAGGCGGAGATCAATTACAGGTGGCAGCAGTTGACATTGTGGTTGAACGGAAACTATAATGTCTATTCACTTGACTCCCTGCCCGAGCCTTTTCATAAACCCCTCACGGTGATTGGCCTGGGTGGTTCATACCTCATCAAGGAAAAAGTCAGGCTCTGGCTTGAAATGTTCTCTTATGGCAAAAGACATGCCCTGGATATGCGCAGTGATACTCCGGAAGGAGTGGAACTCGATGGATTTTTGGACCTGAACGCAGGCATCGATTTTTATGCCACCGAGAAACTCACCGTCTTCGTCAGGGGCACCAATTTGCTCAATTCAAATTATCAACGGTTCCTGTATTATCCTGTCCAGGGACTTTGGCTTATGCTTCGGGAGGCAGCCTCAACGGAATCTGCCATCATGACCACTGCCGTTTCGCGCGAAAACGGGATCGGACCATGATAGGAAAATTCCGTCTGATCCACTTCCATTCCCGGGTTAAGCTTGCGCTCCAGCCGGTAAAAATATTCTACCCTGCGGTTCCCGTGGTGGGTCCTGATAAAATCGATGATTTGTTCCGGCAAACCGTTTTTCCTGGCCATCTCAATACCGGTCAATACATGACCGATGATGATCCTTGCACTCTCTTCATAAGTGAGTTCATCATGCGGGTTATAACCCGACACCTGATTTTCGACAAAGTATAGCGGATTCTCCATCTTGCCGATGTCATGGTACAGGGCGCCCGTCCTTGCCAGCAGCGCATCTCCTCCAATCTCATACAACGCCTCTGATGCCAGGTTGGCCACCTGGAGGGAATGCTGGAAAGTTCCCGGTGCTTTGATGGACAGGTCGCGCAACAGGGGATTGTTGGTATTGGACAATTCGAGTAAAGACAGATGTGTCAGAATACCGAAAAGCTTTTCATACAGGAAAATAAACGGGAAGGCCAACAGGAGTAAAATGGAACTACCTGCGAGATAGGTAGCCTGGTTGGTGCTGAACTTCTCAACAGAACCATCCTGTACGAGCATCAGGCTCACATAGACCACCATATAGGTAAGGAACACAAGCATGGATGCACGAAAAAGGTCAGCGCGCTTATTGAGCTGCCTCACAGCGAAAACTGCCACAATGCCTGCAGCAAATTGCGTGTAAAAGAAAGAAAAACTGTTCGGCGCATAAAAACCCAGAACCATTACGGTCACCAGGTGAACGACGATCGCCACTCCGGCATCTGTAAAAGCAACGATGATCACCGGGAGAATGGCAAATGGTATCATCAGGGTCCACTGTGGGAAATTCTCAAATATGTAATGTGTTACGATCATCAAAATCGCCTGTGTCATCAGGATCAGAATGATGTATTTGAGCGAATCATAAAATTTCTTTTTATAGAGAAAGAGGTACAGGAATTGCAGGATAAACAAAAGACTTACCAGTAAAACCATACCTGACACGATGATCTTACGTGCCTCTGAGGAACCCAGTTCCTGTTCGTATTCCTTTTTAAGCGAAGAAAGTTGCTGGTATTTTTCGGCAGTAACCACTTCCCCGCTCGAGATGATCAGCTCTCCTTTCTGTATCAATCCGCGGGTAGGACTTACTCTGGTTAAAAACTGCTCTATTTCAGCCCGGCTGAGGTTACTTTCATACAGCACATTCTGAACCAATGCCTGGGAAATGACATTCCTCATGAAGATACTGTCCTCATAATCATACCCTTCCAGTTGTTGCAGGGCATAATCATTGGCTGTTCGGATATTGTAAAATGAGCCCAGCGTCACTTCTGTAACTTCATTCCCCCGGATAAAGCGGATAGGTGATGACTTTGTCTTGCCTTCCAGCACCTCGTTATAGCGGATAATTCCCTTATCCTCTATTCCGTCATAAATATTTCTGAGCTGGTTGAGAAAACGAAGGGAATCATCCCGGCGATCTTCATTATAGGTGATGATCCAGTTGTCGGCGAATGACTGTTCCAGATCCCGCCTTCCTTTTGCCGTTATCTCTTCGTACAATTTGAAGTATGGCGCAAAGTTCCGTAGTATTTGTTCCCGCTCGTTGGCCAGTTCTTCTTCCGTTTTCACAATGGAAAAATCAAAAGGGGCAAAAAGATCACTATGACTCCAGGGCTTGCCCTGCTGAAACTCATAGCGAAAAATACTTTCCTTCGGACTTATCCAAACAGTAAGTGCAATAGCAAGGATAAATAGTGCTATTTTTATTATCTCGTAATAGTTACGCTGTAATTGTGTCAATATGGCATTCATTAGACAGCTGTTATGGCGACAAAAGTACGCAATAAAGGAATTATCCATTCGACATTAACCTGAAGAAATGAATTACGGATTATGCGATCAGGCCCTCGTACCGGTGCGGGTTCAACCCGGTGACCGGCAGGAAATGACCAACCAGCTGCTGTTTGGAGACATGGTCATCATCAAAGGGCAGGTTAAGGACTGGCTCCTTGTCGAATCGTTTGATGACCAGTATGAGGGATGGACTGACAGCAAGCAGATACTTCCTGTCTCCAAAGAACTTTTCAGTGAGTTGATCAACGAAGAGCGTCACTATGTGCTAAATCTTGCAACGGCAGGCACCTATATTGGAGAAGATTCCACCTATCTTTTTACCTGCGGAGCACATCTTCCTTTTTTCAGGAATAATGCATTCAGAATCATAGACCGAAAGGGAAATTACTCGGGAGAAATCATAAAACCAGGTGAGAAAATTAATCCTGAGGAGTTACTGCGAATAGCCAATAAATATCTTGGTTCACCCTACCTTTGGGGTGGAAGGTCTCCCTTTGGAATAGATTGCTCGGGTTTTATCCAGATAGTGTTCAAGATGGCCGGTATCATGCTACCCAGGGATGCATCGCAGCAGGTTACGCTGGGTGAGTCCCTAAATTTTGTGGATGAAGCCCTTCCGGGAGATCTGGCATTCTTCGGCAATGAAGAAGGTGAGATTATTCATGTCGGCATGGTCGTCAATGACAGTCATATTATTCATGCCAGCGGAAAGGTAAGGGTTGACAAACTGGACCATCAGGGAATTTATAACGAAGAAATCCGGAAGTATACCCATAACCTGCGCCTGGTCAAACGTTTCATTTGATTGACTATCCATCTCGGGATCATCTCTAAAAAATTATATTCATATCGCCTAAATATCACCTTTTGGCACAATTTATGATTAAGCCGAAAATCAAAAAATAAGCTATGATATTACACACCAATTTAAAACACATCATCACGGGAGACGAACACAGTGACCTGATCACGAATCATGAAAATGTCATGGTATGCTGCGGAAGAATGGGGCCCATGTGTACTCCCGTATATGCTGTCATGAAAGAGCTGGAAAAGGAATATCCGCATGTAGAATTCAGGGATATGCTGTTTGATAACCCACACGCTTCGGTAATCCGAAACCTGCCTGAAGCCCGCAGATTTATGGGATTGCCCTTTGTGATCTACTATAAGAATGGAAAAGTGGTTGAAGCGACAAGCAGTATTCAATCGAAAGAGCAGATCAGCGCTATCCTCGACCGTGAATTCAGCAATGGTAAAGAGGCTTAAAATCGCCAGCACGTATCCCTAATTTAGATTGAATTTATACCCTGTTTTCTTTTTATCTTAAGATTATTAGGATACATTTGCCGTGCATTTTCTTCGGGGCAGGGTGCCCTGCCAATGCAGGAATTCCCGACCGGCGGTAAAGCCCGCGACTCCCGTTTGAAATGGGACTGATCCGGTGAGATCCCGGAGCCGACAGTAACAGTCTGGATGGTAGAAGAGATGCATGCATGTTATCGGTTCTTTGCGATACCCTGTTCTTTAAATATACAGGCGTCGCAAAGCCAGCATGATGTTGCTTTATATCGCCCCGCAGAACGTGCGGGTTTTTTTATGTCAAAAGTTAGCGATATGAAGTTTGTAGCAGTTCTCTGGTCGGTCGTTATTTTTTCAGTACATCCCGTATGCTCCCAGTCTGTCATCAGCGGCAGGGTACTGGATGAATTCAGCCAACAGCCCATAGAATCGGTCAATATTTCTGACATCAAAAGTGCTACCGGTACGGTTACCGATTCCGAAGGTCATTTTACACTGAATACAACCGTTAATTCGGGGACCCTCGAATTTACTGCTGTAGGCTACGAGAAAAATACGGTTAAATATACCATAACGGGAAATCAAACCCGGCTGAATGAGATCTATCTTAAACCTGTCATAATTCCGCTGGATGAGATTACCATTACAGCCGGTATGGTCAAAGAGGATGTAGAGTCGGTAGCTGTTTCAACCATTTCAGCGAGGACCATCAGGAATGAGCTGGGTGACAGGCCCCTTCCCTTTGTCTTCACCACGATTCCCGGGATATATACCTATCGCAACGGAGGGGGCAGCGGAGATGCCGAGTTAAGCATCCGCGGATTCAACCAGGAAAATGTTGGCGTCCTCTTAAACGGTGTGCCTATCAATGGTGTCGAGAACGGGCTGGTTTACTGGAGCAACTGGCTGGGACTCAGTAATACTGCTGCGGAAATACAGATTCAGAAAGGCCCGGGGGTCGCCAACACGGCCTTCAATGCAGTGGGAGGAACTATTAACATCGTCACCGAACCGGCGCTGAAGGAGAAAGGTGGAGCGATCATGTACCAGGTAACCAGCTACGGCAATCACAAGATCACGCTGGGTTTGAACAGCGGGTTATTGAAAAATGGCTGGAGTATTTCCTTTATGGGGTCGTTCATGTACGGCCCGGGATATATCGATGCCACCTATGTGAGGGGGATGTCTTATTTCCTGGCGATGAGCAAGCAATTCAATGAGCGGAATAAGATCACGCTGACACTTATGGGAGCCCCCCAGCGTCATGGCCAGCGTACACTCAGGCTTTCTGAAACGGAAAACCGTATTTTCGGGAACCGGTTCAATAAAGACTGGGGCAGCCTCAACGGAGAGATCAACAACGCATCTGAAAACTTCTATCACAGGCCGTTCCTGGGATTGAGTCACTATCTCACTATCGATTCCGGACGAACCCTGGCGACAACCCTTTATTTTATTGCCGGCACCGGCGGTGGCAAATGGTCAGAGAGTTTCAACTATGCCCCATCCATATTTGAATACCGCAATGCATCCGGCCAGATCGACTGGCCCACCATTGTAAATAACAACGCAAACAGCAGCGAACCTTATTTACTTGCCAGTGGTGACACGGTGGTGGGATATTCCCTGAATGTCCAGACCAACTTCCTGGCAAGCCACATTCAACCCGGAATAATAAGTACCTACAAGCAGCAAATCAATCCAAAGCTGAAGCTCGTTACCGGATTGCATTACCGCTATTTCAATTCTTTTTTACGTGAAGAGATTTCCGACCTGTTGGGCGGAAACTTCTTTGTGGAAGATTATTCATGGGCTGTGGATGGTGTCGCCGGAAGACACCAAATCAAGAGTGTAGGTGATATCATTAAGGTGAACAACAATTCAATTATTCATTTCCTGAGTGCATACGCGCAGCTCATTTATGAAAGAAGAACCATTAAATCCTTTGTTTCCGTTAGCGGTAACAATAACTGGTACCTCAGGCAGGACCGGTACAATTATATTAGTGATATCAACAGCGAGACGATCATCCGCCCCGGTTACGATCTCAGGGCAGGGATCAGCTTTGAACCCGCCCTGGGCCATACCTTATATATGAACGGGGCCTGGATATCCAGGGCACCCTATTTTAAATTCGTCTTCGGGAATTTCACCAATGTGCCAGTTTATAACCTTCAAAATGAGAATATCACCACTCTTGAAGGGGGGTATAGCTTTGAAGTCCCCGTTTGGACGATTCAGCTCAATGGTTTTTATACCCGCTGGGGTAATGTGTCATTATTGTCAGACGAATATGTACAGTTGGCCGATAACCGGCAGTCGCGGGCCATGATCCATGGTTTAGATGCGCTCCACAGGGGGCTGGAAGCAGAAATCACCTTTCGTCCGGATCCAAGGGTAAGGCTTGGAGCCTTCGGCCTGCTGGCGGACTACAGATGGAAAAATGATGTAACAGCCACCCTTTTTAACAATGATAATATAGCTGTTGATACTGTTAATGTGTTCGCGGAAAATCTTTTCGTGGGAGGAAGTGCACAACAACAGGTCGGATTGTATGGAAATTTCAGGATCCTGAACTTTTTCAACCTGCGTACAGAATGGTTTTTCAATGATAAGATCTACGCCAGCTTCAACCCATCGCAACGCAACGACCCGGATGACAGGTCACAACCTTACAGGATCCCATCTTACACCAATATCAACCTTTTTCTTGGTATTCCCTTTCCCTTTTTTAATAATGCAGGCCTGTTCCAGGTCAATGTCTATAACCTGACCGGTGCGAATTATATTGAATGGGGCGAGGACGGTACTACTCATGACCTGGATTCATTTCGTGGGTTCTGGACCTTTGGCAGAAACCTGGAATTCCTTATCCGACTGAATTTTTAAGCTGTCTACACGCCATCCAAACCTTGGCTGCCAGGAGGATTTTCAATTTTTTATTAACATTTATTAACATATAAATTATTGAAATACTTTCACTTGCCGGTTTGAGGCCGGACAGCCTTATTATTGTTAACAATTTTTTAAAATCAAAATGGGTCAATTATCTACATTTATGGGTCAATTTTAACAGCTGAAATTAAATCAACTAAAAATTAAATGCTTATGAATTCAAGAAGATTACTCATTACCCTGATGATTATTCTATTGGGGAGTAGTTTTGCTTTTGCTCAGGGTCTTATTCGCGGCGTTGTACAGGATGTCAACACCGATGAGACTCTTATCGGCGCAACTGTTCTGATCCGTGGAACAACCATAGGAGTAACCACTAACCTGGATGGAAGTTTTCTGCTCATCGCACCGGAAGGTGATCACCAACTGGTGGTCAGCTATGTTGGGTATGAAGAATATGTGACGGATATAAGTGTAAAGGATGGTTCTACCTATAACCTGGGTACCATTCTGATGTTGTCCAGTTCTATTGGTTTGCAGGAAATTAATGTATTTGCCAATGTGGCCATCGACAGGAAAACGCCCGTAGCTGTTTCCACCGTTGATGCTGCAACCATCGTCGAACAACTGGGCAGCCAGGAGTTACCAGAAGTCGTGAACCGTACACCTTCTGTTTATGCTGTTAAGCAGGGTGGTGGATTTGGTGATTCCCGAATTAACATCCGCGGATTTGACCAGCGCAACATTGCTATTATGGTCAATGGGGTACCGGTCAATGATATGGAGAACGGATGGGTTTACTGGTCCAACTGGGCCGGACTGGGAGATGCACTCAGAAGCATCCAGATCCAGCGTGGACTCGGCGCTTCAAAACTCGCCATCAATTCAGTAGGCGGAACCATGAACATGATCACCAAGACGACAGATGCGAATGCAGGAGGTTCGTTCCAGGCTTCCGTTACGGATTATGGTAACACCAAGATGGTACTTTCCCTTTCCACAGGCAAGACAAAAGACGGATGGGCGCTTTCACTCGTCGGATCCAGGACCTTTGGGCCTGGATATATCGATCAGACCTGGGTAGATGCCTGGTCGTATTTCGTATCGATATCCAAGGAATGGCAGGATCACTTGTTGACCTTTACCGCGATTGGCGCCCCGCAAGAACACGGACAACGTTCATATACCGTGTCGGAAGGGACATTTACAAAATACGGGCCCAAGTACAACCAGCACTGGGGAACATACAACGGCAATGTACTTATGGAACGTGAAAATAAGTACCATAAACCACAGCTGGCCCTGAACTGGTACTGGACCATTAATGAAAACTCCTTCCTGGCCACATCTGCCTACGCCAGTTTTGGTAAAGGATACGGAACCGGAACACTGGATAACCGGGAAGCTATGCCCCGATACCGCATCGGCAGAACCGAGAACGGTCAGATTGACTGGAATGGCGTAGCAGAAGAAAATGCTGATCATACCGATACTGCTTATTTTGCCAACGGCAATCTTGGCTATGGCGGCAATATTTACAACAGCGAGGGCGAAGTAGTGCAGGAAGATGCACAGTTATCCAAAAATATTCTTCGTGAATCGGTGAACGAACATGTATGGTATGGTATCATTTCCACCTTTAACCATACGTTTAAAAATAAATCTACACTTATCGCAGGACTGGACGGTCGTACTTATGTTGGTAAGCACTTCAGGAGAGTGCGCAACCTCCTTGG
>JARRQC010000090.1:0-7925 GCA_037382165.1 bacterium
CAAGTACTTCAATGCCAATCCGCGGATCGTCGAAGGTCCTGAAAGCGATGTGGTCGTTCACGACTGTTTCCCCTTCACCTGTCAGCAGGTCATAAACCCTTTTTACATCAGGATTCTGGACCAGGTAATCATCCCACAAACGATCAAATAGTTTTTGTGCTTTATCCATAACAATTTCTCTAAAGTAAACGCTGCAATTCCTTTAGTCCGGGAAACTGCTCTTTCAAAGTGCGAAAATAATCATCCCGATGAAGTCCGTGATGCGGCCGGCCTTTTAATTTTTGAAGCGCAGTCATTATTTGCCTGTCGCTCTCTCCCTCAAAATCCAGGGTTATCTCGTTGATAATTCCCCTGACAACTTTTACCTTCAACTCATTTTGACCTCCTTCTGTCTTAATCGGAAGATAAACTGAATAGACCGGAGAATAGCCGAAAGTCCATTCCGTCCCCCTGTATTTTTCTTCAGCCAGGCGGCTTATCGCTTTATTTGCCTCAAATGTAAGGCTATCTATACTATTGATATTATGATGGTTTATTAAATACTTCTCAAGTAATGATTTAAATTCTTTTGTATTCATATCCTCAACCAGGAAGGGACGGATATTAGTCACGGTTGCCCTGATGGACTGAACCGATTTATCCTCTATGTGAAGATTTGTTGGCCTGATGCTCTCATTGAGTATCTCCAGGTTGCTGTCAAAAAGGATCGTACCATGATGGATCACCCGGTTCTTATGCACGTGGGCCGAATTGCCCGAGATCTTTTTTCCTTCGATGACCAGGTTGTTTTTTCCTTCAAATGTCGAAATGATACCCAGTTCACTGAGGAAATCAATGACCGGTCTGGTGAACTGGCGGAAATCGATCATCTTTTCCCTTTGTTCGACCGTTCTGATCACCGTATAGTTGATATTACCCGAATCATGGTAAACCGTTCCGCCACCCGTTATCCTGCGGATCACAGGAATATTCCTTTTTCCTGTCCAATTCAGGTTTGCTTCCGCCATGGCATTCTGGTGCTTGCCAATGATCACGGCAGGATCACACTGCCACAGCATCGCGATGTCTTCTGTTCTGTGTTTCAGCAGGTATTCTTCTGCGGCAATGTTGAACCAGGGGTCTGTTTCCGGTCTTCTGATGAATATCATAGCACAAAATTAACGGATTAGCCCTTACTATTGCGGTCATCTCTAAACGTCCGAATGAAAATATTTTGTATCCGGTTTAAGATTACTTTTGCTGGCTGTTTTTATGAAAGATAATGACATGAATGAAATCAGGAATATAGCCATTATTGCCCATGTCGATCATGGCAAGACCACACTTGTCGACCGGATGCTGCACCAGGTGAAATTGTTTCGTGACAACCAGGAGATGGGGGATTTAATCCTCGACAGCAATGACCTGGAGCGTGAACGGGGGATTACCATCCTTTCCAAAAACGTTTCCGTTCGATACAAAAATGTCAAGATCAACATCATCGACACTCCCGGGCACTCTGATTTTGGCGGAGAGGTTGAACGGGTGCTGAATATGGCGGATGGCGTTTTGCTTTTGGTAGATGCTTTTGAAGGCCCCATGCCGCAAACCCGTTTTGTCCTGCAGAAAGCCATAGACCTGAACCTGAAGCCGATCGTTGTCATCAATAAGGTGGATAAACCCAACTGCCGCCCTGAAGAAGTACAGGAAGCCGTTTTTGATCTGATGTTTAACCTGGGGGCTTCCGAAGAGCAACTGGATTTTGCCACCGTCTTTGGTTCCTCCAAGGAAGGGTGGATGTCGGATGAATGGAACAAACAAACAGAAGACGTTACCTTTCTGCTCGATACGATCATTGCGCAAATACCTCCTGCAAAATTCGTGGAAGGTACCCCGCAAATGCAGATCACCTCTCTGGATTACTCCTCTTACCTCGGGCGTATTGCTGTCGGAAGACTCTCCCGCGGCAAAGTAACCATGGGGATGCCGGTCAGTCTTGTCAAGCGTGATGGTTCAGTATTAAAATCAAGGATCAAGGAGCTTTACACCTTTGAAGGGCTGGGTAAGGAAAAATGCAAACATGAAGTCCATGCGGGAGATATTATAGCTATTATGGGCCTCGAAAATTTTGACATTGGGGATACAGTGGCAGACTTTGAAGAACCTGAGGGACTTCCACCCATTAAAATTGATGAGCCGACCATCAGCATGCTCTTTACTGTCAACAATTCACCTTTTTACGGTAAGGAAGGCAAGTATGTCACATCCAGGCATCTTCGCGACCGGTTGTACCTGGAAACAGAGAAAAACCTGGCACTGCGTGTTGAGGAGACCGATTCACCGGATGCCTACCTGGTTTACGGAAGGGGAATCTTACATCTTTCCATCCTGGTGGAGACCATGCGCAGGGAAGGTTATGAATTGCAACTCGGCCAGCCGAAGGTTATTATCAAGGAAATTGGCGGGGTCAAACATGAACCGGTGGAAAGCCTTACTGTTCTTGTTCCTGAAGATTTCTCAGGCAGGGTGATCGATATTGTAACTTTACGCAAAGGGGCTTTCGACCACATGGAACCCAAGGGTGACCGGATGATGCTGGAATTTACCATCCCCTCCAGGGGCATCATCGGATTAAGAAACAGTATCCTCACTGCCACAGAAGGGGAAGCCATCATCGCCCACCGTTTCAAGCAATTCGAGGAATGGAAAGGGGAAGTTAAGACCGTTCGTAACGGTGCCCTGATATCCATGGAAACCGGTACAGCCATTCCTTATGCCATCTGGAAACTGGTTGACAGGGGTAAATTTTTCATCCATTCAAACGAAGATGTATATGCCGGTCAGGTGATCGGTGAGAACAGCCGCCAGGGAGACCTGGTGGTGAATGTCAACAAGTCAAAAAAGCTGACCAATATGCGCGCTTCCGGATCTGACGATAAGGTGCTCATACCGCCTCCCATAACCTTTTCACTTGAGGAATACATGGAGGTTATCCGTGAAGATGAGTACCTGGAAGTGACGCCGCGATCCCTCAGGTTAAGGAAGATCATTCTCAACGAAAATGAAAGGAAAAGGGCGACCAAAACAGTCGAATAGAAGAGCTATTCGATCTTGATGCAGCGCACGCTGAAATAAAAGCTTTTGCCGATGGTGGTCCGGTTGACATTGCGCAGTCCTGCCCCAAAGGATCGTATCCATGCAGTATGGTAGCTGAAAGCACTGGCGGTCCAGTAATACCCCTTGACATCCTTATAGCTGTAAATTCCGATTTCATTCTGATAATTTCCGGCCAGTAAAGCATCAAAACCGGAGCGTCCTCCTTCTTTTAAGCTCGTTCCGGCCGAATCAGCACCCCCCAGAAAATCTGTCAGTATCGTCCAGTCCTGATCGGTGGGCAGCCTGAAACCATCAGGACAGGCGTCAATGGCAGCCTGCCAAAGATAAAGGCGGCCATATTTCTCACAATTGGAAGAATCTTCCTGGTAGCAGACACTTCCCAGTATGTCCCGGTTTAGGTTATGCTTCATCCAGGTTTGACTGCCTATGGTCACGGTTTCGTAAGACTGGGAAAACAATAGGCAAGTGGCAAAAATAAGAGGGATGAAAAATATAGCTTCCCTGAAGGTGTAGTCTTTTTTTGGATTCATTACCCGATGCTGCTATTATTGATCGAAAATACAAAAATAGGCCCAATACAATACCGGCGATAAGGGGGTATTTGTGTTTATGATGAGTATGCCTGATCAGAAATTACAGATGCTGGATCTTACTTTCCCCGGTTCATTCCGGTTTTAAATTGAGATAAATCAACCTTAAATCGATATTTATCGATTGAACTTAACTTAATATCATCGATAAACCATTTGCAATATGCTATGTCATCGCTATTCTTGTAAAGCCTAAATTCTGGTCGGCCGGATCACAAAAGATCTGCTTGTTCCGGTAGCTCAGGTATTGGAATAACCGACAGGAATTTTGGATAATCATCCGGTCCAAAAGATCGGGAATGTTAATCACCTCCTTCTCGTCAGGATAAAAAGACGCGAAGGCGTATTAAACCAATAAAAATTTATCAATTATGAGAAATTTTGCTTCTATCCTTATCCTGCTTATTGCGGTGGCGATGATTTCGGGATGTCAAAAACAAAAAGTTTCCGCTTCTGCGGCGGACGAACAGATCAACACCATGGGCGGCCTCCAGGTAAGTGTTGCTGAATTCGACCAGGAAAGACATGATGCGATTGTTCAAACCAATAAAGCACGTCTGGAAGCATTGGGTGTGGGTGCACAGCGCGACTGTATGGAAACGGTTTATGTTCCTGCAGATTACCCGACGATCCAGGAAGCGGTGGATTGGGCCTGTGATGATGGGACCATTATGGTGATGGAAGGCACCTATGACGAAGATGTTTATGTCTACAAGCCAGGATTAAAAATAACGGCTGAAGGAGAAGTCATGCTGTCCGGTGGTTTTTACCTGGATGAATTTGCAGATAGTACCACTATCAAGGGATTTAATATCTATGTTAATACTGATGATGGTTTTGTCGCCGGTATAGAAAGTCATTTCGCGGATAACCTGGAAATAAAAAACAATATTTTCATGGGCGGATGGTATGGTATGCTCCTGTGGAATACAAACCATTCCACCATCAAGAACAATAGAGTGCAGGACGGTGAATGGGGTATTTTGATAGCAACTTATAATGGAGAAAAAGCGGATTACAACGATTTGAGGAATAATAAGATTACCGGTGTTAAAGATGCGTCGGGAATCGGACTGCAGGGTGATTGCGATTACAACCTGATCCAGGGAAATCATGTCACCGACTGTCCGATGTTTTCCAATGGGGGTATATTTTTCTACAGCTACACGGAGGCTTATTGCGATAACAACACCGTTCGCAACAACATCTCCTCAAGAAATGGCGTATCTGCCGCATACGGTGGATTTGGCATGAATGGATTCGGTCAGGATAATTTCATCGGGCCAAATAATACGTTCAACGAAAATACACAGGCAGGCATTCTCCTGTTGTCTAATACAAACAATAATTATTTTTTCAAAAATAAAGCGTTCAACAATTTTGAATGTGATATCAAAGATCTGAGCGGAGGACAGAATGTCTACGATAAGAATATGTTTGAGACATTCTGCGAGGAGTAGATAAAAGAAGTATCAGATATCCATTTGTTGAATTATAAAAACAAAATGATCATGTCTGCTCAACCAGTTGGGGCATGATCAGTTAAGCAACTCAGTCAACGGTTCTCACCCGTGTTTTTAGTTAGTGGAATCCCGTCGTAAGCATTCGGCGGGATTTTTTTAGCTGTTCTTTATAACCACCCGCCTTCCCCTATTTAAATAAATCCAGGAGGGTATTACCCGAATCAAGTCGATTTTGTAATTTTATCTGAACAAATAAAGACACATGCCACTCAATTTAACAGAAAGTTTCCTGCTTATTGCCCAGCATCCTTCCAAATCCCGGCTGTATATTAACGGGGTGCCCCTTCAGCATGGGATAATAGGATCATTACTTCTTGAACTTTCTCTTGAGGAAAGACTTGAGATCAAGGATGGAAAACTCATGCCCGGGGAAAGGAAAAATCAGCCGGATACTTTGTTGGCAGAAATTGAAGACATGATCAGGTCTTCCACCAAACCAAAAAAGGTTAAACACTGGCTGACGAGACTGGCAGGCAAATCAAACCGGTACAAGTGGTTCATTTTTGAAAAGATGGAGAAGAAACGCCTGGTCAGGATAGAGAAAAGAAAATTCCTGGGGTTGATTCCCTACCGTATTACTTCCCTGACCGGCAGAAAGCAGAGAACTTCACTGATCAGGGACTTTAAACAGGCGCTTTACAAAAAGGAGAACCTGAATGAAAAAGCCATGATGCTTCTCGGATTGGTCCATGCCTGTTCCTTGCACAAAGCCTTTACAGATGATCGGAAAGAACGTAGAAAACTAAAAAAGGATCTGAAAAAGTTCATGGATGAAAATCCTTTAACCGATGCCATCGGTAAAACCATCAAGGAGGTGCAGGCAGCGGTGATGGTGTCCATTATGGCAGCAACAGCGGCATCCACTACCACTACTTCCGGCCATTAATCGAACGCGTACTTTGGTTCCATCCCGCTAAGTAAATCCGTAAAACCATAAAACAATCGACACATAAAACCATAAAACCAAATGCAAACATTCACTTTCAGAAACAATGACACCATCTCTGCACTTGGATTGGGAACATGGAAATCTGAACCAGGGGAAGTATTCCATGCCGTAAAATTTGCTATTGAAACAGGCTACAGGCATATCGACTGCGCCCCTATCTATGGTAATGAACCGGAAATCGGTCAGGCGTTGCAAGAATCCTTTGCATCGGGAACCGTCAAACGAGATGAAATCTGGATTACTTCAAAGCTTTGGAACGACAGTCATTTACCGGAAGATGTTGAGCCGGCCCTTCAAAGGACACTACGCGACCTGAAGCTTCAATACCTGGACCTTTTCCTGATCCATTGGCCTGTTGCGCTGAAGAGAGGCATTGACTTTCCGCGCGGAGGAAAGGATATGCTCTCTTACAAAGAAGCTCCCCTTACCGCCACCTGGCAAGCCATGGAAGAACTGGTGGATAAAGGGATGGTCAGGCATATTGGTGTCAGCAACTTTGGTGCCGGCAACCTGTCGCTATTGATGGAAAGTGCACGGATAAAGCCGGAAATGAACCAGGTTGAGTTGCATCCCTATCTCACCCAGACCGGCCTGGTACAATTCTGTCATGAACACGGCATCCTCATCACGGCCTATTCCCCTCTGGGGTCTTCTGACAGGGCCGCCGGCTTAAAGTCCAGGGATGAGCCGGTACTCCTAGAAGATACAACGGTAAAAGAGATTGCCACCATTCACGATTGCACTCCGGCGCAGGTGTTGATCGCCTGGTCGCTGCGGAAGGGTTACTGTGTCATCCCCAAATCCGTCCATGAAGGGCGTATCAAACAAAACCTGCAGGCGGAGCAGGTTATACTCTCTGAGTCGGAGATATCGAAGATCGATAAGTTGAACAAGGGTTACCGTTATGTCAACGGTGATTTCTGGGTCAAAAGGGATGGTCCTTATGCTATGGAGGATATCTGGTATTAAAAGTAACACAAACAAATCAGAATATGGAACATTTTCTGGCAATTGATGAAAGAATGGCTGATATCGGTGATTTTATTGTCGGGCGGCTGTTGCCCGTCAGGCAGAAAAGGCAGGTTGGCCCGATAACTTTCCTTGATCATATGGGGCCCGTGGAAATAGGTGCCGGCAGATACATGGATGTAGACCAGCACCCGCATATCGGGTTGGCAACACTTACCTACCTGTTCGAAGGTACGATTGAACACCGTGACAGCCTGGGAAGCGTTCAACTCGTCAAACCCGGAGATGTTGGGTTTATGACGGCAGGGCAGGGGATAACGCATACCGAAAGAACACCCGCACACCTGAGGAATGGCAAGAAAATGCCCATGCACGGTTACCAGGTGTGGATCGCGCTTCCGCTGGATAAAGAAGAAATGGCACCTTCTTTTGAGTTTGTATCAAAAAGCGAATTACCGGTCAGAAATGAAAACGGAACTACCCTCAGGCTGATCGCTGGAAATGGTTTCGGCATGGAGTCTCCTGTTCATGTGCATTCACCAATGTTCATCGCGGAGGTGAATGCAGAAGAAAATACCACCCTTTCCCTTGACGGCAAACTGGAGGGTGAAATAGCCATCGCTGTGGCGAATGGATCTTCTGCCATCAACGATAAAATTGTTGATGCCAGGCAAATGTTGATCTCATCGGATACAAAAGGAATGAGCCTGGACCTGAAAGCTGGCACAAGGGCATTATTGCTCGGAGGAAAACCCTTTGCACAGGAGCGTTATCTCTTATGGAATTTTGTCTCTTCAA
>JARRQC010000091.1:0-9517 GCA_037382165.1 bacterium
CTATGATGTTCTTGTCCCGGTCAAGGACAAAAAAGGTAGGTGTGGCAGCCAATCCGTAAAGTTCCCCAATTTCACTGTCCCAACCTTTTAGTTCAGCTACATTGATCCAGTTAAAGCCTAATCCCTTCACGGCATTTTTCCAGGCTTCGCGGTTTTCGTCAATACTGACGGCCACTATTTCAAGTTTTTCTGTATTGTCCGGATCGTAATATTCCTTCAGGACAGGCAAAATGGCTTCACAATGCGGGCACCAGCTCGCCCAGAACACCAGCAGCGTTTTTTCCGATTGAATTTCACTTAGCCTGGATGCATGTCCATCCATGTCAGTAAATGAAAAATCGGGGGCCGGTTTTCCAATGGCAAGCCGCCGTATCAATTCAATCCTATTTTCTAGTGCCTTTTTCTTTTCTGTATTTACACAGAGTTCGCTTAGCATATTCTGGTTGGCGATATGTTCCAGCCCACGTTCGAACCCGATCGCTTCAAAACCCTTGATCAGGAATTCGACGACAAATTCATAGGTCGTTTGCTCCACAAAAGCTTTGGACAGCACGGTATCCACAGCCATGATCAGCTGCTCCTCCAATTGCTCCTGCGACATTCCCTTTTTCTGATAGAGCGTTAGATAAGCGATGATCTTTCCGGTCAATATGTTGGTATTCAGCAGCAGGGTGTCCTGGAAATCGGTTGCTGAAAAATAATGTGCTTTCAGGTAGGCTGCCTGTTCCTCCATACTGAGTTCCGGGTTGGCAAAAACGGGTTGATCAACCCTTATGACACTGGCAGAAAGGGTATTGGGGTTGTTTTCAATCAATTCCGCTGCCCGCTCGGACACCTGGCTTTGAAGCAGCCTGACCTTTGCCAGCGTTTTGTCATAAAACGGGTCGTCTTCTGGATAATATTGCACTACCGGATTTAACAGGTCAAGTTTGTAGAGGTTGGTTCCTTTGATGTCGAGATAATCATAATAGATCATGTTCTCGATCGATTCTATGATCTGGACCTGGTCGTCTTTCGAGTTGCCCGTCGTCACAAAACGAATGTTTTCCCGGTTAAAAAGCAGTTCTACAAGTCTTCCGGGACCGGTAATAACGGCATATTGCCCAACGGGGAAATCTGCAGACAAAGGAAATTCAAATGATCCGGTAAGGTCTGTCTGCGCCGTGTCGATTACCCGGCGCTGATCCCCTGATATCCTCATCAGGTAGACCTCCTTATTTTCGAGCCCCGTAATGGTGCCATTGATCGAATACTCCTGCCCCAGGACGGAGAACCATAGTAAAAGGATGGAGAACCCTACAAGGTATTTTTTCATGAGAAGCATTTAAAGCCCCAAAGATAGAAAGCTTAAAGGAAAGAGAGAAAGCCGTAAATGAATATGTAGAAATGCCACATATTCTGCCAATTGGTTAACTTTGTGCTTTACAGCAAACAAAAATCAGTTTCATGCCGTTGATCATTAACCGGGCAATAGCCCCCGGCAGGTTGTACTCCCTTGCCGGATCTTTTCTTTTGTTCCTGTTGGCTTTTGTCGTAAAGGCACAAACCCCGACAACGCAAGATTGCCTTGGAGCCATTGCCGTTTGCGACTATATCTATGTAGAGGATTCCACCGCAGCCGGCTTCGGGAATTATTTTGAAATACCTTATGGGGGTAACGGATGTCCCGATGATCATTGCATGGATGGTGAACGTAACAGCCGTTGGTATATTTTTACTGTCATTGAATCGGGCAACCTCAGATTCCAGATTACCCCGCAGGAACCTACAGATGATTATGATTGGGCCGTTTTTAACCTGACCACCCGTGAATGTTCAGAAATTATGGATAACCCGGATGTGATGATGTGGAGTTGTAATGCTGCCGGAGGCGCTGGATTCCAGGGAACAACGGGTATCAGCAGCAGTTCCGGAGGAACCGTCGATTGCAACAATGGCGGCCTGACCAACAAGTGGAACGCAGATTTACCGGTATATGAAGGACAGACGCTCGTGCTGGTTGTCAGCGACTGGACGCAAACCCCCGGAGGATATACACTTGATTTCACCTCTTCGGATGCGGTTATTTTTGATGATGAAAAACCTTACATTCAAACGATTTACGATCAGTTGATCGATGAATGCGGAACCAATGAGCTGAGGTTTGTCTTCAGTGAAAATGTCAAATGCAGTTCCGTCAGTCACCATGATTTCGAACTGGAGGGACCGGGAGGGCCGTATACTCTCGACAGTATCTATGGAGAAAACTGTTCGATTGGCGGAAAAACGGAGAACCAGTTTTCGCTGTACTTCACGCCCGGCATTTACCAGAGCGGTACCTATACCCTGAAAGTGAAAAACCTCAGTTTTATTTCCGATGCATGCAACAATTACGCAGAACCGGAATCCTATGATTTTGAGGTTTCACTCGATTCTCCCGAAGCGGATGCAGGTGAGGATCAGATGATTTCCTATGGAGGCTCTACGACACTTGAAGGTGACGGGTCCGGTGGGTCCGGTGATTATTATTTTCATTGGGAACCTGCCGACCTGCTGGATGATCCCGATGTATCCGATCCCGCTACAGTAGCCCTGACCATGAACACACAATTTATCCTGGAGATCACTGACCAGTCATCGGCCTGCCTGGGTGAAGACACCATGTGGGTATATGTCAGCGGCGGTCCGTTGGGTGTTGTCCTCGATGCAAGCAGTTCGGAAATCTGTGATGGAGAGCAGGTGAACCTTTTCGCATATCCAAGCGGAGGCTCTGAGAGTTATACTTTCAGCTGGACTTCCGATCCACCCGGGTTTACATCCGATATGCAAAACCCTACTGATTTCCCTTCCCAGACAACCACTTACATGCTTGAGATCAGTGATGGATTTACCGTTCTAACCGAAGAGATAACCGTAACGGTCCATCCGGTACCGGTGGCGGATGCCGGTTCCAACCAGACCATTGAAGTGGGTACGAGCACCACTTTGGATGGATCCGGTTCGGGAGGTACAGGTACCTATACCTACCAGTGGGAACCATCCAGTCTGCTCGTGCAAAACGATATCCCCAATCCGCAAACCCTTCCACTGACAGAACCCGTGCTGTTTACCCTGATCATTACGGATGAAAACGGTTGTGAAAGTGAGGCGGATAATGTACTGATCAATACGGAGGGGTCCTCACTTTCCGCATTGCCACTTGCGGAACCTCCTGCAGTCTGCGTCGGTGAGGAAGTGCTGGTCACTGCGAATGCCACGGGCGGCGGCGGGGAATATACCTTTGCATGGACTTCCGATCCGCCCGGTTTCTTTTCTGACCAACCTTCCTTCACAGTTGAACCGGAAGTGTCTACCCGCTACGACCTGTTGCTTACAGATCAATTTGGAAGTGAGTTCAGCGGGCATGTGAATGTCACGGTAAATCCCTTGCCGGTCATTGACCTTATTCCGGATAATACAACACAGATTGGCGAAGACACCATTTCAGTTTGTGTCAGGGATTCCGTCTGGCTTGATGCCGGTTATGATACCGACCCGACAGGAACGATCTATTATTGGGATGGCAGCTATGAGAACCGCTATTACAGGGCCTCTACCAATGGAAACTGGCTCGACTGGCAGACCCACACGGTTACGGTGAAGAACGGGGTTACCGGCTGTGAGAACAGCGGAGCTATCACCATTCTTTTTGACTTCAACCAGTGTGCCATCAGCGTGCCCGAAGTCAGACAGGATCTCGAGCAGGCACTGGTCATACAACCCAATCCTAACCAGGGAAGCTTCAATTTGCTGGTCATGGAGGAGGTAGCGGATGTTGACCTGAGCCTTATCGATGTGGGGGGAAGGACCATCTATACGGAACACTTCAGCGGAGTTTATAATCCCGGGCACGCTTTCAAAATACAACCCGGCTTCATTGACCGGGGACTCTATTTTGTCAGGCTGACCACTCCTTCCGGCTATGTCATTAAAAAGATGGTTGTCCAATAATGTAAAATTCAATACCGATATGTCTGATTCTGAGCATAAGATCAAAACCACGAAGAAAGGAAAACTGGCCAATAGTTATTATGTAAAGGAACTGCAAAGTTTACAGATCGAACTGGTTAAACTCCAGTATTGGATCAAAGAAAGCAAGTCCAGGGTAGTTGTCATATTTGAGGGAAGGGATGCTGCCGGCAAAGGAGGGATCATCAAGCGTATCACAGAAAAACTAAATCCCCGGATCTGCCGGATCGTAGCCCTTGGCACACCTACCGAAAAGGAGCGCACCCAGTGGTACTTTCAAAGATATGCTGAACATCTGCCTGCCGGAGGGGAAATGGTCCTTTTTGACAGGTCTTGGTATAACCGTGCCGGTGTGGAAAGGGTCATGGGTTTTTGTACCGATGATGAATACTGGGAATTTTTACGTTCCTGCCCGAACTTTGAGCGGATGTTGATCCGGTCGGGTATCATATTGATCAAATACTGGTTTTCCATCAGCCAGGAAGAACAGGAAAAGCGATTCCAGGAACGGATCAGCAATCCGACCAAGCGATGGAAATTCAGCCAGATGGATGTTCAGTCGCGGGATAAATGGGTGGAATATTCCAAAGCGAAGGATGAGATGCTGGCCTATACCGATACGAAAATATCCCCCTGGTATGTTGTGGATACCGATGACAAACGGAGGGCGCGTTTAATGACGATCCGGCACATGCTCGACATCATACCCTTTAAGGACGTTGCCCCTCAACCGGTCAAATTGCCGCCCAGAAAAAAACAGAAAGGTTACGTCAGGCCACCTATGCAGGAACAGACATTTGTGCCTCACTATTACTCCTGAGCTTTTTGCTACTTCAGTGCTTTAACCTCCGGGATGGCTTACTGATCCACGGTAAACAGGCGTGCATTCTTCTTTTGTCGATGACATCATCAGCCGTATGATATCCTCCGTACTTTTCATTTCCAGGCCCCGCAAGGCAAAACTGGATGTGCCTGGTTTGGCAAAGGAACCGTTCAAGGTCTGACTTAAAATAGCACAACCTTTCCTGTCTACCATCGATAAGGTAAAGTTCCTGAACCTGCTTTGGCTGAGATCCAGCGCCCCTGCGGCAGATATCCTGAATTTAGGCGTGCTGAAAGCTACATCTTCCGCAGATGCGATCCCATTATTAAATTCCCAATCCGCAAACAATTGGTTTATATGAGTTTGTTCATCCACATAATCGCGAAGCAGGGTGGAATAGTCAAGTCCGCGCAACAAGGATGGGCCATAAGGTCCTGCAATAAACAGGGCGGCGGTTTCCCACAGATCCACCCGGGAGGTCACTTTGAATTGTTGTAGTTTCTTATCCAGATCCAACCCGTAAAAAGTGAGGTTTTGCCCTGAGATCTCCAGGCTTCCGCGGAGGGTTTCCCTCGCCTTTTTCCCGTCAAGGGACTGGAAATTCAGGTTCAGGGTGTAGTTGATGTTACCGTCAAGGTATTCATCGCTGTTGATCATTCGCAGGAATTGAGCGACCGACATCCCGTTCACCTGGTGGACCAATTCTGTGTAAACAGGTTTTTGGTTAAAATCAAGTTTGGCTTGTCCGATCACCTTACCACCAAGAAAACCCCTTCTTTTTTCCCTGAGGTTGATCACACCGTTATTGGATTCAGCAATCAATACCAGTGAATCCATCTGTAAACTATTCATCTTCAGATGATCTATACTCAGATTACCTTTCAGGTCAATGGCCTTTGGATTGATGTCCTCAAACGTTCCCTGGTAGGCCAGGTTATCTGTTAGGAAATGGATTCCACTGAGTTCCAGGGTGTCATTGTTCTGATTATCAAGATAGCGAATGTGTCCATCACGGATTAGAATTTCACGGAGGTTCAACACAACCTGCCGGTGATCTTTATTTTCAATAGTTGGATTGACCTGGGCATACAACTTCTCATAATTGAATATGCCGCTTTCATTTTTAACAACATATGCCTGGGGTTCAACAATAAGCAGGCTTTCCACGCTGATCTCACCATTGAAGATTTTGACATAGTTAATGGCCATTTCAATCTCGCTGGCACTGAACAGGTAAGTTTCATGACTGATCACCTTTATGTCGCCTACGATAACACTCATGCCTGGCATCAGTTTCAGGGCCAGGCGACCATCGATACGGGTCTCATATCCAATATTCCGGGTAATCAATTCTTCAAGACGGGGTTTAAACCGGTTCATCAGCAGGGTAGTGGCGATAAAAGCCAGAAAAACCAAAGAAGCCAGTACAATGGCTATCCAGATGATCAGTTTCCTGAAAAAATGCATAACGGATTTTTTTGGTTCTTATTCAGAATCTCCTGCAAAGTAAAAAAAGAATTTGCAGTACGACGGGGTGTTTGATGAAAGTTATGAATCGGGTTCTCTGGAAGAGTAGGAATCCAAACCGCGCTGCCTTGTTGTAATCTTATTTCCGAAAAAGGAATATGTGCACAAAAGATGTGATGTATCAGCGCTTGACGACTCCTTTAAAAATATATCCCAGTTCCTGAACCTTTTGTTCTATCCTTGAGGAGTTGATATCGTGGCCATACAGTTTTACGGTATTGTGCTCCGTGTCGGCAACAGCTTCACTGACATTGGCTTCCTGTTTAAGGCCGTTCTCGACCTTTGCTTTGCAATGGGCACAGGTCATCCCTTCCACATTTACCACCATGGAGGGAATATCCACGGTAAATTGCGGAGTCTCTTGTTTTCTTGTTTTTTCAGCCATGGCCAAACGATATTGTTGAAAGAAACTATTGATCAGGAGGATGGTAAGGATTACAGCGGAACCAATGGACAGCCATCCAGGAAGCAGTCCGTGGTCATGCCCCGGAGCCATATCCATCACCGGAAGGAACCATCCAGCCGGAAGAAAATAGTCGATGACAAGGCCGAAAGCTAGAGAGCCGATGATAAGAGTGGACAGGTAGATAAAGAGTGTCTTTCGTCCCATATTTTGTCCCACGACGGTCATGGTGGCAGCATTGGTCGCCGGGCCGGCCATCAGGAATACAAGCAGGGCTCCTGGTGATAGTCCTTTCATCAGCAGCACGGCAGCAATGGGTACCGAGGAGGTGGCGCAGATATATAGCGGTATGGAGGCGATAAGGATTACCAGCATGCCCAGGATGCCGCTCAACCGGAATTCCTGGAAAAAATTATCCGGGATCAGAACCGAGATCAGGGCGGCGATGAGTAATCCGATAACAAGCCATTTGGCAATGTCGGCCATCATCTCAACAAAAGCATAATGCAGTACCGCCTTCAGCGAAGGTTTTTGTTTGTCGGCTTTAAATTCGGTATGCTTTTCTTCTTCCGTTTTGTGTTCATGCTCCAGTTTATTCGTGACAACACCACCGGCCACCCCGGTAAACAATGCCGCTATCGGACGTATCAGCGCAAACGGAAGTCCCAGCATCGACCAGGTAACCAGGATGGAATCAACACCGGTTTGTGGCGTGGAGACAAGGAAAGAGATGGCAGAGCCTTTCGATGCCCCGTTCTTGTGCAGTGATATACCGGCGGGAAGTACACCGCAGGAACAAAGGGGCAGGGGTACGCCGAGAAGGCTCGCATTCACTACCGATTTGAAGCTGCTTTTCCCCAGATACCGGTTCATCATGTTCTGCGGAAGGAAGACCTTCAGCAGTCCTGCAAAGAGAAACCCAAGCAGCAGGTAAGGTGCCATATCAGCGGTTAAATCCCAGAGCACCGTTAAATAATCAATGATGTAATCTCCCACCATGCGGCAAAAATAACGAATATCACACTGTATTAATTTTAACTATAGGTTTCAAATTACCAGAAGTTTTACAGACAGGGAGCCAGATCAACGGCTTTGTTTTATCCTCATAACACTGGGGGGGTGGTAGTATCCTGGTGGTTTTCCCTGAAATGGAAAATGGGGAACCTCATGGAAGGGTCTGATAACTATGCTGATGGTGAACTCCCCGGAGAAATCAGCATTAATTTTATATTTTTATATTCTATGAAGTGCTATTTTGATGAACATTATGATTTGTATAGCCCATTTGCTTTTTGGCAATGGTGTTGAAATGCGGACAAAGCCACACAGATACTGCGGCGATCTTGTTCAATAAATAGTATGGAGATAATTCCATTATGAGCACCATTACTCACAAAACCAGGCACTACTGGAAAGGCCCCAAGATCAATACGGAAAGGTTGATGCAGGATATTTATACCCTGAGCCAGATAGGAAAGAATGACCAGGACAAGGGAATTTACCGTATGGGATTCTCTAAGGCAGATTTTGAAGGACGTTTCTGGTTGATGGAACAGATTCGTCAGGCAGGATATCAGGCGGAAATGGACGGTGCCGGTAATGTTTTTGGAAAAGTTAAAGAGCCCTATTCAGGGCCGGCAGTGCTTACCGGGTCCCATCTGGATACGGTGCCCTGCGGGGGAGCGCTGGACGGAGCACTGGGAGTCCTGGCAGCACTGGAATGTCTTCGCGTGATAAGGGAAGAGGGGATACAAACCAAATACCCGGTTGAACTGGTTGCTTTCAGTGATGAGGAAGGTCGTTTTGGCGGCATGATTGGCTCGCAGGCGCTGGCTGGGGACCTGACTCCTGAAAGTATCGAAAAATCTATGGATACAGAAGGGGTGATACTTGCCGATGTGTTGCGGGAAAGAGGTTTGGATGCCATGACCGTGTTGGGCGCCTGGAGGGATCCCGCCACCATCCAGGCATATCTCGAACTCCATATAGAACAGGGGAGGGTACTTGAGAGTCTCAACAAGGAGATCGGTATTGTCGAGGGGATCGTAGGGCTCTTTAAATGGCAGATACGTTTGATCGGTGCTGCCAATCATGAGGGTACTACCCCGATGAACCTAAGAAATGATGCCTTCCTTGCCCTTGCCGATTTTGCCCATGAAATACCCCGGATCCTGGATGAAAATGGAACTGAGATCAGTCGCGCTACCATCGGAAAGGTGGAACTGCAGCCCGGTTTTGCCCATACCATACCCGGGCAGGTGGAATTTACACTTGTGGTCAGGGATAATTCCAGGGAAATACTGGATGAGCTGGCCATCGCCTTCCGGAAAACACTCTCAGCCATTGCCAGGAGAAGCTCGCTCATGTTTGAATTTGAAGAGCTGAATTACAGTGAACCTTCCTTGAATGATCCGGGCATGAGTCAGCTGATAGAGAAAGTAGCGAAAAAAATGAATTTTGAACATTACAGCATGTTCAGCGGGGCAGGTCATGATGCCCAGGTTATGTCCAGGATCACCCGCACGGGTATGATCTTTGTTCCAAGTAAAGAGGGTATCAGCCATAGTCCTGCAGAATGGACGGACGCCCATCACCTGGAAATTGGCGCTAACCTGCTGTTGAATACCTTGCTGGAAGTAGCCGGAATACAATCCTGAAATGCCTGGTCAGTCTGGTCAGAAGGGCTAAGCTAAAAAAGGCAGTCTTCAGGTAATACTGAAGACTGCCTTTCGTTACTTGCAAATTATGGAGGATAATCCTCTACTCCTTTAAAAGAT
>JARRQC010000092.1:0-11698 GCA_037382165.1 bacterium
TTTTATTTTCTTTGTTCCCGTTTTCGGAGCAGGGTATCAACTGTTCACATGGTCCCAGGTAATCGCCATGAGCGAGATGATCCGGGACTGCATCGGGGCTAATACATTTGGATTTTCTTAAGGCTGGATTGTCTGGTGATACATGGCAGATCAAGACTTTGTCAAGTTTATTTCCACATCTTACATCTACAACGCATACGTTGACATCATCTGTATCGGAGCAACCGTTCTGGTCTGTAACTGTTACAGTATAGGAATTGGAACCTTCTGAGGGACATACGTTTATGGATTCGGTTGTTTCACCCGTGCTCCAAAGATAGGTGTAAGGTGGTGTACCTCCGGTTGGAGTTGCTGCAAGTATGGCACATTCAGCAGGTGGATATCCAAAAAATACCGTTTGGTCATCTCCCGCATCAACGGTAAGGTTACATGGCCCGAAATTTTCGCTGCGGGCTATGACAATGGATATATCCTTATCAAAACCTACAAGGGTGCCAAAAGCATCATCCTGGTAGGTGCTGTTGTTAGTACTATTCGGATGCATAATTGACATGAAAAGATATTTATAATCAGGGGTAAAAGTGATGCCGGTCGGTTCACTGCCAAGGGGAGAGATGCCGAACAGTTCAACCTTAGGAGCGGCTTGTGTGTGTCCGTTCTTAACCACCCAGATATAGTTTTTATCTCCATCCTGTAATACCCAGAGATTCCCATCCCCGTCAAAAGCAAGGTTATCGTTGCCGCACCCCCATGGTTCCGGAACAATGCCACCTCCATAATCAATACTGTAGCTCATTCCCCCTACGAAGGTTTCAAAATTAGAAACGGTGGTGCCTGTGAGAGGGTCGGAATCATCGAAGCGGTAAACCACGCATTCATCCTTGACAGCGGCGTATATTTTACCGTCGGGTCCTATTTCAATGTCTTCGACTCCCTTGAATACGGTTGCGCCAACATTTGCGCATTGGGTCAGGGTTGAATTGCGTTCAGCTTGTGTTGTATTGTTCAGAAGGATCCAATCGCCGCTTCCGCTTTTGGAACCTTTGAAAACATACAGTTTACCCGAGCTCAGGTCTTCAGCTGCATCCGCGACAAATTTGAAAATATAGCCGGGATCTGAATCCGCTCCCTGGTATACGGTTCTGTTGTTGGGATGGATGGCCACATTCTCATGTGCGAAATTTCCCATAGCCCAAAGCTTCCGGATTGCGGTTTTGGTAACCGGATCGATTTCAAGATTCCACCCAAAATCACGGTAGCCGTCATTGTCTCCGTCGCTTCCGACCACTTCTTCGCAACTGATCACGGTGCCCCATGATGTGACTGCACCTGAGCAATTGTATGCTGTGCGGACCACCGCTGTTAAATCTACTTTTTCTGATGCAGTAACATTCCATTGCCGGTTGACCCCATCCAGGTTGATATCCAGGACCGTCACTCCTCCCGGGAACATTTCAGAATTAATACTCAGGTACCCGTTCGTGCTGCTTCCCGAAATGGGTACATAAGCGGTAAAATCTGTGTAGTCGGGCATATTGCCCCCCGCGGTCAGTGGATCGGCGTGTTGAATGATATACTGAAATTCATGCGTGGAAGGGATTACAAAGTCGGTGCTTTGCGGGAGCGGTTCGACCGAAGTAAAATCAGCTACGCTTTGTCCGGATAACAAGGTGCTGAACATGATAGCTCCGAAAAATAATAATTTGTACAGGTGCTTCATAACTATGATTTTGTGTTAATAATTCATTGTAGTGTTAAAATGAGAAGTTCCTTAGATCCGGGAGGAAAGGATCAAATATAGAAAGAATGTCTATTCCATGCAATTGAGCTGATTCAGTAGGTTGTTTATTTTGTTCTGTTTACAGTATGAAGGCTCATTCTCTTGAGTTTATGTATTTTTCTGTAAATCAATACGTATCCTTCATCCATGCATAAGGTTTCCGCTTGATCCATTGCCCACGTGTAAAATCAGGAAAGTCCTGCGGTTCACCATTGTTGGCGATGGAGCGTTCCGATAGCGGTGTGATGGCACTCCAGGCCGCGGCATCATAGGCATCCAGCGGAGGGGCAATATTTTGCTTTGCGGATTCAACGAATGCGTTCAACACAAAGAAGTCCATACCGCCATGCCCGGCACCTTCGGCATCATCCACATATTTCTTCCAGAGGGGATGGTCGTATTTTTCCAGCCATTCCGAAGCATCATCCCAGCGATGCGGGTCTGAGATCCCTTCGATGTAGATCCGGTTCCCATCGACTTCCCAGAGTCCCCTGGTGCCCTGTACCCTGAATCCGAGGGAATAGGGGCGTGGCAGGTTCGTGTCATGGGTAACGATGATGGTCTCGCCATTGGCAGTTTCTATGGTTGTCGTTACAACATCTCCCAGTTTCCATTCCAGTTTCGCATTGGGATGATCCTTACCTCCATTTTCTACGATATAATTGTGGAGTCCTCTTGATTTTGTGGCATGGGAAGTCAGGGATACAAAGCGGTTGCCGCGGTTAATATCCGAATAGACAGCCACAGGACCAACACCATGGGTAGGATAGAGATCGGCGTTGCGCTTCAGGCTGTGTTGGGTTCGCCATGCCGCTTCACTGATCGCTTTTTCCCCAAATTCAACACCACCGCCGTATGGTTGTTTCCCGTTATTGAATTTAACAGCCCGCAGATCATGTTGATAGCCACATCGAAAATGTATCAATTCCCCGAATATGCCCTGACGTACCATGTTCAAAACGGCCATAACATCCCTGCGGTAATTTACATTCTCCAGTATCATCAGGTGTGTGCCGGTTGCCTCATGGGTATTGACCAGATCCCAGCATTCTTCCAGGGTCATGGCTGCTGACACTTCCACACCTGCATACTTCCCGGCTTTCATGGCATCGACACTCATAAGGGTATGCCATAACCAGGGTGTCGAAATGATGACGGCATCTATCTCATCCATTTCGAGCAGGTTACGGTAATCATACGGATCCTTGCCGAAGATTGCCGGTACTTTCTTACCTGCCCCGTTAATGTCATCCTTGCAAAGTTCTATACGACCCGGATCGATATCGCAGATGGCGGTAATCTCTACATCATTGCGCCTGAGGGCATTTCTAAGGTGTCCCGTACCGCGCAGGCCCACTCCGATAAATCCCAGTTTCAATTTTGATTTTGCCCGGGGCATTCCGAATGATAATCCGGGAAGCAGGGCAAAACCTGTCCCCGCAACAGCCGTAGTTCTGATAAATTCCCTTCGTTTCAGGTTCATGGTCTACTTTGATTTGATAAGTGTCTGAATGGATCTTTCGAATTGTCTGCCAAATTAAAAAATAAATCAGGAAATTAGATTTTCCCATAACGGCTTTGATAACGTGAAATTTAATCAGTGAGACTTTGTTTTTAAAAGTCACAGACGCATTAAAAACAAATAGTCGAACTGATCCCGAGTGGCAGCACGACGGGATCCCAGGGTATAACTTGCCTGCCGGTAAGCAGGTTCCCCGCAGTTTATCGCAAAGGAATCCCCTTGGGACTATGAATCAGACAAATAAATAATCCTTGTAATACCTCGTGGGCTCTGCCCCGAGGATATTTATTTTAAACCTACATCTTTATTGCCTGATCCAAACGAGAACTGAGTATGATCCCCTACAACGATGTGGTATTGATGCGTGTAAGTGAAGAGGAGCCGCAGCAGCCGAAACCTCAAGCGCGGAATTGGCTGAATGACACAAGTACATGCTCAGGAATGCCCTGGTTAAAGCGTTGAGGGATGGCAATAAATCCACCATACCTGAGAAACACGACCCGTGCAATCCTGTCGAGAAAGCCATTGATAAAGTGACAGGTAAGGAGCGGGCAGCCAGGCCGGGGAAAAAAGGTCAGGGAGGTAAATCGGGTCAGTAGCGCTGGATGAGGGGAATGATGAGCTTCTGGAACAGCCAGGCCAGTGCCTTGAACCAGTATTTCTTTGTGAAAAAAACGATTGTCCCGATTCCGGCAGTGACACCAGCACCATTAATAAGGCCAAATTCCCGGTAGGTATACATGAAGGACAACAAGCTTGTTGCAAACAGCACAATAGCCTGTATCTGAGCATAGAAGGCATCCATTGACAGGATTTTCTTCTTTAATTTCTCCATGTGTTTGTTCACCTTGTCTTCATGGTACTCGGCAAGAAGTCTGTCATTCAGAGTATAAAGCTCATTCTGGACATCACCATCAAGATAAAACCTGGTCGTTATGATGAGATTATTTTCATCATCAAAAGTGTCCTGTTGGTAGACTCCGCCTCTGAAGAGCGGATCGAGGAGTTTCAGGTAATCAAATGAAAAATACTTTCTAAGAGATAAATTCATTAACGAAATCCTTAACCATTCCAATGAGACTTTTCCAATAGTTTACTGTAATATCAGTCTGTTTGTCATGAATTCTTAATACCACTTCCTTTGGCTGTTGGGCGAATCCTTCCTCAATGCGTGTTACCACATCACCATCGAGAGAAAACCGTGTCTGAAGTACGATATTCTCCGTTCCCAGATCAAACATCCTTTTAATCTTCACAGTGTCACTGACGAACATGATCAGCCGGTACTGTGTGTAATCTGACATATCAAGATGGTATACGGTTTTGGCCATTTTGGATTTTTCTCTTACTTCCTTGCGCCGAAGATCCTTGATCTCAATATTGTCATCAGGCTTGGAATCATCACTTTTGGAATAGATATATTCACAAAAGGAAAGCATTCTGAGGAACCGAACGTAATCCTTTTCGGCCAGCTTGAAATTATTCTCTTGCATATAGTGGGCGAATTTTTTCAGTTCTGCGTGAAAATCTGCGACAGTCATGGCCGGCATGATCTCGTAGTCATCAATATTCAGATCATAAGTATTGAAGATTATTCGCAAACGCCTTTTGTATTCGATGAAGATATGCTGAAGCGTCTCTTCGATACTCTGTGGCATAGGCGCGGCAACCATCCCCCGCTTTATGATCGTATTGATCTCAAGGGTGGTGATGTCATCAAACAGCTGGCGCAGCGTAGATTCTTTTGGTTTGGTATCAGACTTTGCCTTCTTTTTTCGGTTGAACAAACCCATTTTACATCTTGATTACGTCCTTCAACTGGGTAAATATACTCCCTATGGTCTGGATGTTATTTTCGATGATTTCATTACCCTTTGCCTCCCTGGATTGGTGCCATTGCACCAGTTCGGGATACTTGTTGTAGAATTGCTCAGTAATCCGGGTAGTGATGTCACCATCCACCAGGTCAATATGGCTGGTAATGCCCTGGACATCCTGGTTTGGTTTCAGCTCGACCTTGCCATCAACAAGTTCCAGTTCGCCCATGATAGTTTTAATTTCCAGAACTGTGAGGTCCTTCACCGTGTTGTTGATCTTGTCGAAAATCGCTTGTACTGCACTCATAATTTAGGGTTTAGTTTATTGTTATTAATTCTAATTTTTTGTAAGATTCTGAAATATGCTTGAATACTTTGATGATGGAGAAGATCAGCATAGGCCAGCTTAAGACGCTGAATGCTTTCATTACGATATTCAGCACACCGCCAACGACCGATAGTGCAAACTCCATGCTTGTTGTATTGTATTTTATTTTATGATTGTGTTGTTGGATGATAAGGGAAACATCACCTGCAACGAAGTTGTAGCAATCTCCGTCCATACGGATGACTGATGCGATCATTCCCTTTTCGTGTGTTGTAGTGGTACCTTTTTTCCCCAGCAGGAACTTGATGCCGTCGACAAATGCCTTGATCCCTTTGGCCAATTTGGCAAAAAAGTGACCGAATACTTTTTTGAGCAATCCCCAGAATTTCTTCGCCAACTTGACGATCCATCCGAAGATCTTTTTAGAAATAGAGATCACTTTCTGAAAAAACTTCTTTACGCCGAAGTAAATCCTTTTGAGAAACCCTTTCTTTTCTTCCGGTTCCGATTTCGATGTGGCTGCAATTTCCGTCTTCAGCAGATCCATTCGCAGCTCGAAAAGATTAAGTTTTTCATCATCAGCCCTTTCCACGCTGTTCAATACATCATTGACAATGACATCTTCATTTCCTGACGTTTCTGAACCATCTTCAACCATATACTCCTGGAGGAAAAACAATCCGTTGAATAGAAAATAGCCACTCACCACATGGGTCAGTACCTGGAAGGATTCCACGTTTTTATTTCCCGCCGAGTTAAACAGGTCAATGGAATTTAAAATGCTGGTGATCGTAACTTCACCGATGTCGCTATCAAGCAGCCCATCGTAAAGCCCGTCCTGCCACTGGTGTACCTGGATCAACCGGAGTATGAACCTTTTAAATGGATTTGCAGCTTCTTTGTCCATGAAGGCAAAATCCACTTTTCGGACATTTTCTTTCAGCACCTCCTTGTTAAGGTATTTGAAGAAATCAGAGCGTTCCCCAAAATCACGGATCAACTGTCTCTTGAACTTTACCGACCGGTTCAGTGATCTGACCAGGTCCTTCTCCAGCACTTTCCTGGTTTTGAAAGTGAGGATAAAATCTTCATCCGGATGGATTTCCAGTAGTCTTTTTGTAAAGAACTCGATGTCGGCAAGATAGTTGACGGTTTTCAGTTCATCAGTATCTGCATAACCGGCTATGGTTTTCAGTGCTGCGATCGAATTGATGACATTGAAAGGAGTGTTGACCGGAAAAGGCCACATGCCGAAAATATCCAGCCTGTAGTGTATGATCCTTGTGACGAGGTTGGTTTCTCCTGTAGCCGGTAGATTTTTGAAAGTAAATCCCTCATCGATATCTGTTGCCTTACCAAGGAGTTCAGCCAAAAATTCATCTTCCGTCTCAAATATCTCCTTCCTGAGTTCTGTCTCACTGTACAATCCCGATGCCGTAGCCTCCCTGAGGAAGTCGGCTTTTGCCCCGGTAATGTCCTTCGGGGTCAAAGCATTTACCTTGAACAGGGGAATATAGCCCAGTTCTATGAGGTGCTGGAGGCAGCGGTTTTTTTGTTCGGGAAGCGTTGCGGCTTCCTGTTCCAGCCGGTCAATGATATACTCAGTAAAGTCAGGCATTATTTGATGAGGTTGGTCACCATTTCAATGACCGCCTTGCGGGAATTCTTGGAGGATTCCATCATCTGGGCGTGCAGGTCGAGCAGGTTCTTGTCTGCTACTGACAGGTCACTTTTTACTATCGTAGAGACATCCGCATCGATTTTCACGTTGGTGTAGGCCACCAGGTTGATGTCGGTCTGGTTCTGTACAGACATGCCCTTGAGGACATTATTGATCTCGAACTTGTCGACGCCGCTTTGTACAACCTGTTTTGTTTTAAAGGAGAAATCCCCCGTAAAAGTGGTTACCTCAAGGGAGGCAGCATCCTCGATGGCATCCCCGATCTTGGACATCAGTTTTTGGAAGCCGCTCTTCAGTTTTCCTTTTTTATCTGCAGTATTCTCTGGCATAATGATTCAATTTTTAGGATTGGAAAATAGATTCGATCTTATCTTTGGCGGCATTACCATAGATCCCATCGGCTTCCAGGTCTTCGGCAGTCTGGAAGGCTTTAAGCTGGGTTTCGGTCCTGGGCCCGAAGATACCATCAGGTGAACCGCAGTCGTACCCAAGTTCAGTCAGCACCTGTTGCAGTTTGGTCACTTCCTCGCCGCGGTCGCCTTTCTTAAGTGTCGGCTTGGGAGAGGTTTCCATTTTTTCTGGCATTTTTCTGGTTCCCACCGAGACAATAAACCAGGAACCTGTTTTTGGAAAATCCCATGAAAATACCCACATGCCCTTTCCAGGATGTCGGTTTTTCCCGCCAGAAGATGACAATATCTCCAGGACGGGGGTCATCCACCGGTTTGCCAATGCTTTCCCAGCTCCGCGCCCTGGCGCTGTTGGTCCGTTGCAGTCCTGCCTTGAAGCAGCACCAGTTCACAAAAATGCTGCACCAGGCAGTTTCATCATCTTTGATGCCTTTTATGCCTGACTCACTGGAATAAGCCAGTATGCGTTTGTCGTGTGCGTCGCCTTTGATCTCCTGGACACCCAGTTCGCCAGCGGCAATTTTAATAAGAGAGCTCATACGTATTTAGTATTTAGATTGTTTATGAAAATTCCTGATGAAAGTGTGCTGTTCAAATCAGTATGTTTAATAGCGGGCAGGTTAATGCAATGATACGAAATTATAGTGTGGAATGCAATAGCGAAAATCAATTTGTATAAGCGGTTTTGATGCCTCTATATGCATAAAATAGATTAACCATGATCAGGCTGTTAAGTTGTCTCCTGATTTTGAGACCGGTTCATCCCCGCTCATCAGATAGTCTTCATTAAAATATTTCTGAAGGAACATATCTGCATTTTGGCTCATGATCTTTGCTGCCAGTTCTTCAGGTGATTTGCCAAACTGCAGTTCCTTCAACTTCTCCGGTACCCACAAGGGATCAAATTTTTCGAGTGGTTCCGGGTTTTTCAGAAACCTGATCATGAGTTCCTCAAGCAGAGGGAATTCATTGGCTGTTCCCAGATAGTCCATTTTATTGATCATACCGTCGAAGTCGGAACCGATGCCGATATGGTCCCAGCCTTTTTCTTTTTGCTGAGGTTTGTATTTTGAGTAAACTTCAACGATCCGGTAAATGTTAGCCAGGATCATCTGGGTATAACCCTCTCGCATCTTTGTGCCATATTCATCAATTTGTTTCATTCGTTCATTGATCTTCTCCACGAGCCGCTCTTTTCTCCTGTCGGTTACGTCCGTTTTAAGTTCTTTCTGGAACCTTTCAATCTTTTTATGGGCTTTTCGGATCGACTTTCTCATGTCTTTGATACCATATCTGCTTTCCTTCATCGCCTTTTTATTGGCAATCCGGCCTTCATGCAATACGACGCCAATGATGCCGTCTGAATCAATGATCTCCCTGATGTCTTCATCATTCAGGCTGAGTGAGGTAGTTGTAAAATAGTTGTCCGGATCCTCATTTTCATTGTCGCCGTTAATAAAATAATCCAGGGAGGGCGCGTCGCCTGCAGTGGCATGTGAGCAGATCACCGGTATATTTATCCCTTTTGTCCGTCTGACCTCATCCAGATATTCATAATACTGTTTACGTGCCATCGGGCTCATGTGTTTGACATCTATCAGTACGCGCCTTTTCTTATCGGGCAGGCCGTTTTTATCGGATGTTGACAAAAGGTCTTTCATGAGCTGACGCCCGGCCGGGGTAAAGCCACTTTCTTTTCCGGTTTTCTGGTCAAAGAGAAACGGCAGGGATTCCGCATGTCCCGCGAGCATATTCCAGAAATGATGGCTGAGGGTAATGAAGAACGGGATGTGTGAACCGTTAGGACCCCAATCCTTCATAGCGTAAAGGTTGTGATGGTCCCGAGGGAATGTGCTCCTTCTATGGAGATGATGATCGAGATTACATCACCTGCCTGTTTGTTTTGCAGGTATTCTTCATAATTGGCCACAACCTTAATTTCTTTTCCGTCGCAGGCGGCTTTTGTCTGGCTTATCAGGTAATTGTATTCACCGAGCAGGTCATCATAATAGTGAACGGTTCCCTGGTGTTCCTCGTCGAGCATGGACTTCACATTTCTTGAGGAAAAGCCTGTAATGTCACTGATGAGATTTTCCAACAAACCTTCGAAAGGAAAATTGGGCAGGAGGAATTTACGTTCGATGGGATATAGACTGATGACGATCGCTCCTACATCACCCTTAACCAGTTTGGAGAAATTGGACTGGGTATAAAATGACCGCAGGTTTTCTTTTCCGGTAAAAACATCTTTGTGGATCTCATGGCATGCAGAAATGTTCAATTCCTGGTTGCGGTAATGGGTCATTACAGAATGGCAGTGAATGTCGATGTAATTTTTCATTTTTGGTAGGTTGTCTGGTGAAGTTATAATTTATTTCGGGTAGTTTAGGCTCAATTCAGTACAATATTACTGAACCCATTCATTGGTTGTTAGGCTGTTTTTGTTAAAAAAGTGTTAAAGGACAGTGCTTTGTCTGTTTAACGGGTGGGATCTTTCCTGCTCAATTGGATTTTATTTGAAAATGAACCATCCCGAGGCAGGAATTCGATCAGGTGGTTATAATACGTCTGCGACTTTTAAAACCTCAGTCTCATTAATTAAAACGGAAATTCTTCCAGTTCCTGCGTTTCAATCTCTTCCTCTTTTGGTTTCTTGGCCGTCAAGTGTTTGACATTCCCTTCAACATAGATCGACTTCGGATCAGTCGGACAGGCATACTCACAGGCGCCGCAACCAACGCAATAATCATTGGTCACCTCGGGTATTGTAAGTCCCGGCTTTTCGTCATAGGGAACCATGTTGACGGCTTTGGTAGGGCAGTGTTCTGAGCAGGCGCCGCAGGCCGTACCATCGGTGTATACTACGCAATTTTCCTTGACAAAATAGGATTTACCCAGTTGAAGTAATTTTTTCTCCTCAATGGAAATCGGTTTGAGTGCGCCTGTAGGACAAACTTCTGTGCAGATGACACATTCGAAATTGCAAAAGCTGGTTTTGTAATCCATGCGCGGCTGCATCATGCCAGCCAAACCGTATTCTAAAATCGAAGGCTGTAGCACCTGGGTAGGACAGGCGCTTACACATAACGTGCAGGCCGTGCAGTAGCTGTTGAACCGTGCCACATCCCCCGAACCCGGCGGGGTAACAGGATGTTCCCGGTTAATGGGTTTGAGGGCTTTTCTGACCTCCTGCGCCAAAACTGTTCTGGAAAGTACTGCCACTCCCGCTGCCATCAGTGCCGATTTTTTTACAAAGGCCCTTCTTTCTTTGGAGCCTTCCAGGTCTTTAGGGACATTTTCTTGAAGCCCCCTGTTATATGAAAACTTTACGCCTCCGCCTGGACAGACATACAGGCAATTCAGGCAGCCGACGCACCTTGAAAAGTCAACCTGCTTGCTTTTTGCGTCGATGCAGTTGGCTTTGCAATTCCTTGAGCATATGCCGCAGCTGTTGCAGAGGCTTTCCTCCAGCCTGATCCTGAACAGCGATACCTCTGCAAATCGTCCCAGCAGAGTGCCGACGGGACAGGCAGTGTTGCAATAAAGCCGGCCATGTTTCAGAGACATCCAGGTTACCAGCGCGAGAAGAACCAGCGAATACCCGAGGCTGAGCCAACCTATATTTTTAAGTTCAACAGGTTTCAATGAATAATTATCCTGTAGTTCCAGCAGGTAACTGATAAAATTGGTTCCCGAATAATAAACCGGACGTAAAAGGTTGGAAATGATCCTTCCGAAATTACTGTATGGATCAAGCAATTCCAGCAGGAGTACATTTCCAGGAAACAGCAGCAAGACAATGCAAAGGATCAGGATGGGAAACCTGATCCAGTTGAGTGGGCGGTAATATTTTCTCCTGACCCGTTTCCCAAATTTCTCCCGCAGGTAAATTAGTATGTCCTGGAATGTCCCCAGCGGACACAAAAACGAACAGTAAACCCTGCCAAATAGGAGGGTCAACAGGCTGACAATAATAAAGCCTGTAGCCATCCAAGAGAGCAGGTTGATGAACCTGAAAACGGAGGGAATGAACTGGAAATAGAGGGTCCCACTCTTCCAGGCCGTAGGAAGGGTGGCTGAAAAGTCAATGAACAGGAAGGAGATCAGCAGGAAGAAGGCAACGGATAGGATGATCCTTGAAATTTTAAGCTGCCTGTAGA
>JARRQC010000093.1:0-12104 GCA_037382165.1 bacterium
GGATTTTCAAGCATGGGAATGAGCCTGCGGGCCATGAAAATGTATAACAAGAGCCTGGATACAGATATTGATATCGAGTAAACGGTATACCGTCGTTTACCCGTTCACCGGCATGGGCTTTAATTTACACATTCAGGTCTTTGATGATACCTTCGATCCTGGCATCGAGTTGTTCAGTCACTTTATCATAGTCCTCCTTGCGGCTGATTTTGCCTTTCACGCCAAAATAGAACTTGATTTTAGGCTCGGTACCCGATGGGCGGACACTGATCTTGCTGCCATCTTCCGTGAAGAATTGCAGCACATTGGACACGGGAAGTTTAATTTCCTTTGTTTTTCCTGTATTTAGATCGGTTTCCAGGCTTGCCTGGTAATCTTTGATTTTTATCAACCTGGATCCGTTCAGTGTTTTGGGCGGGTCAATGCGGAAATTGTCCATCTTCCGTTTGATTTCTTCGGCACCTGCCTTACCTTCCCTGACCACTGAGATGAGCTTTTCGTGGTAAAGTCCGAATTCAGTATATAAGCCGATGAGCATATCATAAAGACTCATCCCCTGATCTGCCGCCCAGGCTGCTGTTTCGGCGATCATGGCGCAGGAGCTGACGGCATCTTTGTCACGCACGAAATCACCAACCAGGTATCCATAACTTTCCTCTCCGCCACCAATGAAGGTTTTCTCGCCCTCAAATTTCTTGATCAGGTCGGCAATGTATTTGAAACCGGTCAGTACATCATGGTGTTCTACCGCATACTTATCGGCAATATCATTCAGTAGTTCCGTTGTGACAATGGTTTTGCAGATAAATTCATTGCCGGTCAGTTTACCGTTCTCTTTCCATTTGGTAAGCAGATAATAAATAAGCAGGCTTGCCGCCTGGTTTCCGTTAAGGAGTATAAATTCCGCACCGCGTCGCACGGCAATCCCGACACGGTCCGAATCAGGATCTGTGGCCATTACAAGATCTGCATTAACAGCTTTGGCGCGTTGGATGGCCATATCCATGGCGGCTTGTTCTTCCGGATTGGGTGAGATTACCGTTGGGAAATTCCCATCTACCACATCCTGTTCCGGAACATGATAGATCTCCTGGAATCCAAAAGCACGCAAAGCCATAGGAACAAGTTTTACTCCGGTGCCGTGAATGGGTGTGTAGACAATCTTAAAATCCTTCTGCCGGTCAATAACCTCAGGGGAGAGGGAGAGAGACTTGATCCGGTCAACATATAAACTGTCAAAATCCTCCCCGACAATTTCGATAAGTGATTCATTGCCATCGAACCTGACCTCACTGACATCTGTAATGCTGTTTACCTCTTCGATCACATTCTTGTCGTGCGGGCTGATGAGTTGTGCGCCGTCATCCCAGTATGCTTTATAACCGTTGTATTTTTTTGGATTATGTGAGGCAGTGATCACGATACCTCCCTGGCAGCCAAAGTGTCTGATGGCAAATGACAGTTCGGGAGTCGGCTTCAACTCATCGAACAGATATACCTTTATACCATTGGCTGAAAAGACGTCGGCTGTAACCCTCGCAAAGAAAGGGCTTTTATTCCTGGCGTCATAGGCTATGGCCACTTTGATCTGATCAAGATGGGCAAAATTCTTTTTCAGGTAATTGGCGAATCCCTGGGTCGCAGCACCGACAGTATATTTATTCATCCTGTTGGTGCCGACATCCATGATCCCGCGTAAACCCCCCGTGCCAAATTCGAGATCTCTGTAAAAACACTCAATCAATTCTTTTGGGTCTTTTTCAATCAAATACCTGACTCTTTCCCTGGTTTCGGGATCATAATAATCTGAAAGCCATTTTTTTGCTTTTTCCAATATTTTAGGATCAATGGTGTCCATTTTTTAATTCATTTAAGTTGTCATTCTTTGTATTGCCTTCTCCAGGCTATCTCGCCAGTGGGGTATCTCTATGTCAAATGCCTCTCGTATTTTACGCTTGTTAAGCACGCTGTAATAAGGTCTTTTAGCTCTTGAGGGAAAATCCCTGGTTTCGATGGGAAGTACCTTGCATACCGTTTTACTTAACGACATGATCGCTTTTGCAAAATCAAACCAGCTCGCCAGCCCTTCATTACTGTAATGGTAAATTTCTCCTGCATGTTCTTTGTTCAATAGCGGAATGATTTCCAGGATCATGCCGGCAAGATCCGCTGCATAGGTTGGCGTACCGGTCTGGTCTGAGACCACATGTACGATATCTCTTTCGGACCCCATGCGAAGCATGGTCTTGACAAAGTTATGACCATATGCTGAATAAAGCCATGATGTCCTGATGATTACGTATCTGGCTCCACTGCTTGCAACAGCCAGTTCACCATCCAGTTTAGACTTACCATAAACAGTCCTCGGTGCTGTCTTGTCGGTTTCAATGTAGGGCTTGTAATTTTTGCCATTAAAGACATAATCCGTAGACAGGAAAATCAGGAAAATATCATGTTTCCGGCACAGATTCGCCAGATGTCCGGCGGTCTGTCCATTGATTTCATAAGCTTTTTCCCTTTCATCTTCGGCTTTGTCCACAGCTGTGTAGGCGGCACAGTGAATACAGAACGTAAAGGAATTTTGATCCAGGAAATCCTCTAAATTCTTGTAATTTGTGAGGTCGAGTTCATCAATATCTGTAAAGGTGAAATGATATTGAGAATACTCCTTTGCCAGTTCCCTGATCTCGGAACCCAATTGTCCATTACTTCCGGTGACCAGGATATTCATCATGATTCAGAAAGCAGTTTTTCAAAATAGTTGATGGTTTTTTTAAGGCCGGTTTCGAGCGGAATGGCAGGTTCCCAATTCAGCACCTTTTTTGCCAGACTGATGTCCGGCTGTCGTTGCATAGGATCATCTTCTGGAAGCGGCTGGAAAATAATTTTGGAAGGGCTTCCTGTCATCTCTATGATCTGCCGTGCCAGGTCGATAATGGTAAATTCTGTCGGGTTGCCAATGTTGACGGGGCCGGTAAAACCTTCCGGTGTTCCCATCAATTTCAACAGGCCGTCCAGCAGGTCATCCACATACTGAAAACTCCTGGTCTGAGTGCCGTCACCATATATGGTTATGTCCTTACCTTTCAATGCCTGAACAATGAAGTTGGATATCACGCGTCCGTCATGGGGATGCATATTGGGGCCGTAAGTATTGAATATCCTGGCGATCTTGATTTTGACGTTATTTTGTTTATTGTAATTCATAAACAACGTTTCTGCCACCCTTTTGCCTTCGTCATAGCAGGAGCGTGCCCCGATCGGGTTGACATGCCCCCAGTATTCCTCTTTTTGAGGGTGTACCTGGGGATCACCGTATACTTCGCTTGTTGATGCCTGCAGGATAGTTGCTTTTAGAACCCGTAAAATAATTGTCTAGGGAGATGACCTCATGTCCCTCGTCCAGCAAGCGTTCACACAGGTGTGAACCAATAAACCCCGCACCTCCGGTAACAAGGATCCTTTTCATATCCGCTTAGGTTTTGGCATTTTTACAATCACTTCATTCCTATGCCAATGCCGAAATAGTCAAATCCTTTTTCTCTCATATCGGCAAGGTCATAGACATTACGGCCATCAAATATCGCCTTGCCCTTCATCAGCTTTTGGATCACCTTGAAATTGGGGAACTTGAATTCCGGCCACTCGGTGACAAGGAACAGCGCATCCGCATCGATAAGCGCCTCATATTGTTCATCGCAATACTCAACTTTATCCTTTAAGATCTTTTTTGCCTCGTCCATGGCTACCGGATCATAGACCTTTAATCTGGCGCCTGCCTCTAAAAATTTATTGATGATCACCAGTGAGGGGGCCTCACGCATATCATCCGTCTGGGGCTTAAAAGAGAGTCCCCAGATAGCAAATGTTTTGCCTTTCAGGTCCTTATTAAAATATTTCAGGGCTTTCCCCACGAGCACAGATTTTTGTCTTTCATTGACATCTTCCACAGATTTCAGCACATCCATACTGTACCCATATTCATCCGCTGTCCTGATAATGGCCTTAACATCTTTAGGAAAGCAGGAACCGCCGTATCCGGTTCCCGGGTAAATAAAATAATTTCCAATGCGCCGGTCGGAACCGATACCCCTTCTAACCCTATTCACGTCAGCACCCACGATTTCACATAGGTTGGCTATGTCGTTCATAAAGCTGATCTTGGTAGCCAGCATGGCATTGGCAGCATATTTTGTCATTTCCGCAGAGACAATATCCATGAAAATCACAGGATGGCCATTCATGGTAAATGGCTTGTAAAGCCTTTTCATCAGCTCTTCTGCCCTTTCAGAATCGACACCCACCACGATCCGGTCTGGTTTCAGAAAATCATTTACCGCGTCCCCTTCTTTCAGGAATTCAGGATTGGAGGCAACATCAAACGGAATCTGTTCTCCTCTTTCCGCAAGAACTTTTTCAATTGTTTTCCTGACTTTTTCCGCAGTTCCGACAGGTACCGTACTTTTGGTCACGATGAGGGTATAATTGTTCATATGTCTGCCGACCTCATCCTACATCATACAGGGAATCTTTCAGGCTGTTGGAGAAATGAAGCCTTTTTTTCTCAATGTTACGCTGAACCATTTTTTCGAGACCCGGCTCATAAATGGGTATGATCCCTTTCCTGAGCTTCTCTATTTTTGGTTTGTCTATATCGACGCAGGTAACATCGATACCTACTTCAGAAAAACAGGCACCCGTGACCAGTCCAACATATCCGGTACCTACTATGGTAATTTTCATAATTAATATTTAAAGCGCATTAACAGCCATTTTGAGCCCCGCAAATGTATCAAAACTAAAGCTATTCTTTTGGGTTTTAACAGAACTTAACAGCTGTTATTATTTCAGCCAGCGATCCAGCCAGGCAAAGAAGGTGCGCTGCCAGAGGATACCGTTCTGGGGATGTAACACCCAGTGGTTTTCATCCGGGAAATGGAGATATTGAGCCGGTACGCCGCGCAATATGGCTGCATTGAAGGCGGTCATACCCTGGGTGTAAACCACCCGGTAATCCAATTCGCCATGTATGATCAGGATGGGTGTATCCCAATTTTGCACAAGTTTGTGGGGCGAATGGGTGTAGGATTCCTGTGCCGCCTTATTATTCTTGTCCCAGAAAGGGCCGCCAATATCCCAGTTTTCAAACCACATCTCTTCGGTTTCCAGGTATTGCGCCTCCTCGTTGAAGATGCCGTCATGGGCAATCAATGCCTTGAATCGTCCCTCATGTATGCCTGCAAGATAGTAAACGGCATATCCTCCTGCGCTGGCGCCGACAGCACCCAATCGATTTTCATCGATATAAGGTTCTTTAGCCATCACATCAATAGCGGTAAGGTAGTCCTGCATGCTTTTTCCATGATAGTCTTTACTGATCTGTTCCTGCCATGCCTGGCCGAATCCTGAAACGCCTCTGCGGTTCGGAGCCACTATGATATAGTCGTTGGCAGCCATGATCTGATAGTTCCAGCGATAGTGGAAATTCTGGCTCAATGGACCCTGGGGTCCGCCTTTGCAATACAGCAATGCGGGATACTTTTTGTCAGGATCAAAATGGGGAGGGAAGATCAGCATGACAAGCATATCTTTCCCATCGTGGGTTTTAATCCATCTTTCTTCCACCTTTCCCATGGTGAGTTGATCCATCAGGTCCTTGTTGGTAAACGTAATTTGCTTGGCAGTGCCATCCGAAGGGTTAACGGCATATAATTCGGTGGGCGCTGACATGGATTGACGTCCTGCGATCAATGCGCCTTCGGCTACCGCCACACTCCGGTAATCATGCAATCCTTCCGTAAGTTTCTTGATAGTGGCTTTAGCGAGGTCGTATCTGTAGATCTGGAAAGTTCCGTGCCAGTCGCTGGTAAAATATATTCCACTGCCATCTTTTTCCCATGCCAGTCCGCCGGCATTCTGGTCAAAGCCTTTGGTAGCATATGTTTTCTCACCTGTCTCCAGGTTTATGAGGAACAAACGGTTCTGGTCGGACTCATAGCCGTCGCGTTCCATACTTTCCCAGGCTATGTATTTACCGTCTGGCGAATAGAGCGGTGCAACGTCAAATCCCATCATCCCTTCGGTCATGTTGATGGTTTTCCCGCTGGAAAGGTCATAAATATAAATATCTGAATTGGTGGACAGCGAAGCAGCTTTGCCGGTTAGTTTCTTGCAGGTGTAGGCTATAGAATTCCCATCCGGGCTCCAGTCCACCTGCTCGATACCGCCAAATGGCTTAAGGGGGGCCTGGTAGGGTTCACCTTCAAGAATATCCTTGTCGTTCCAGACTTTGCTGCCATCGTAATCTGCGTAAAATACATGGCTGTAACTTTTCACCCAGTGATCCCAGTGCCTGTACATCAGGTCATCCACCAGGATACCTGAGGCATCAGGTAACCCCTTATACAGTTCAGCGAATTTATTATCTATGGGGACCTCCTTGGTGTAAAGGATTTTGGTCTGGTCGGGAGCATATTTGAAACCTGTGATTCCTCCGGGTATGTTCGTTATTTGATTTCTGCCGGTACCGTCGGGATTCATTTCCCACAATTGTACCGACCCGCTTTCGGATGTCAGGAACCCGATCTTCTTTCCGTCGGGACGCCACATTTCATTGAATTCACTTTTAGCTGATCTTGTAAGTTGCCTGGGGTTTTCTCCATTGCTATTCACGGCATAAAGCTCACGGTTACCCTTGTTTTCTTCAACGGAATAATAGCTTACACCGTAAATAACGGTTTGCCCGTCCGGGGAAACTTCGTGACCACTCACCCTTCCGAACGCCCACAAAGCCTCGGGTGTCATCCTGTCGCTGTCGAGTTGCAGAGCAGGTTTCCCGATAATAGCCTCCCGGGATTCCTCCTCCTGGGCTGGTTTTTCACAGCCGCTCAACAATACGGCAATCAGCAGGGAAAGAACAAAATATTTTTTCATAGTTGTTTGATTTTGGAATGTAAAACAAATGTAATGATTATAGGCTTATCGGAAAGAAGCTACAGAAGAAATACCGGGTTATCAAATCAATTGTAATGTCCTGTATCCGGTTTATAGATATGGCCTTTCCTGTTGATGGCAAGTTCGTGAGATTTAAACTTTTTTCCTCTCTTGTGTTCAACCGCAAACCTGAATCTTTTCGTTGGGAATTCAGATGCCCTGATCATTTCTTCGATGCTTTCATAAGGCAGTTTAAGATCGAAATATTTGGTACTACCCAAACTCTCAGGGATTACGAAATCCGGATAACCGCTGTCCAGATGAATGTTATGGAAATTTCGCTGTCGATCGATCAGTTCCAGCTGAACATTCTTAAGTTCAAGATCTTTCCTAGCCATAATCCTGACAATGATCGATTGCTGCTTTCCATGTAGCTTTTCCAGTAATATCTTAAGAATACAGTCGTTGTAATGCTGCACCGACAGTCGCACATGTTTCGTCCTGAGCCTGCGGTGCTGGTAGGCATACAAAGCTCCAAAACCGATCGAGAATAACAGTATATAGGCTGCTATATCACCCATTTCCTGACAAAATTAAGCATATAAAAGGATCTGTTTTTCCTCGTGCATAGATAGATGGAATAAAATCAGTCAGGTCAGAAAATGTCAGAGTTGTCTCTCCTTTTCCATTTGACGGATCTGATGCTCGTCACTTAGCAGTATGCCAAAATCCTTGGTAACCGGACGACTGTCGAAAATGATCTTAATGACGATCATCAGCGGTGTGGCGAAAAGCATTCCGACAGGTCCGAGAACATATCCCCAGAAAACCATGGCAATAAATACAATAACGGGGGAAAGGCCCAGGCTTCTGCCCATGAGCTGGGGTTCAATAATATTCCCGATAAGGGTATTGATGACGAAATAGATGATGGCTGTGATCAGCCCTCCAAAAGGCCCGAGTTGTATCAACGCAAGCAGTACACCTGGAACGGCAGCGATAAACGAGCCGATACTCGGGATGAAATTCAGGACGAAGGCAATGAATCCCCATAAAACCGGAAAATCAACACCCATGATGAGGAGTCCAATGGTAACCAAAAGTCCGGTGGCGAAACTGGTAATGAATTTGATGCCGAAATATTTTGACAATCTTCTGCGAATGTCAGCGGACTGTGTAAAGGAAACCGGTGAAATGAGCTTGAGTTTACGACCGTAAGTTGAGGCTTCAAAGATCATAAAGATAAAGATGATCAAGACAAGCAGCAGGGATGTCATCACATTGCCGAACCCTGACAGAAATCCTCCCAGCACGGAGAAGAAATTCTTTGGATGCAGCTCTTTCATGAAGGATTCCTGGTTGACGAGATTGTAATCTGAAAGCCACTTGAAGGTTGTCGTCCAGAACTGGTGAAACTTCTCTTCGTAGTACGGGGTTTTATCAATAAAACTTGATATCGAGGAACCGATAATTGTGATCATCAGCCCTGAAAGGATAATCAGGCTCAGGATAACAATAATAATGGCCAGTGTCTCGGGTATCTTTTTCTTTTTCAGGAATTCGAGGAATGGCAAGCATATGGAGGTCACGAAAGCGGAGAGCAGTAATACGTTAACCAGAAAGCTGGCTGCTTTTAAGCCGGCGATGACGATGACCACACTGGCGAAGATAATCCAGAACCGGAGGCCACCGATATAGGATTTAAACTTGTCGAGTTGTTCTAACATATTTGTATTCATCTGATTACAAAATTTCTATGGCTGGTCTTTTTCGGTATTTCCACGTCCTTTTCTTCCTTGTTTTGGTTTTGGCCGTGTTATTTTCCGCCCTGTTTCCAAAACGGAGGCATCGATGGTTCGGATATGTAAATCCCGCTGTGGGAAAGGGATCTCGATTCCTTCAGCCTCAAGGGCATCATAAATATTCATGGCTACCTCACTTTTTACGGTAAGCCCGGTATCCATAGTGGTCCAGATCCTGATCCTGAAATTGAGCGAATTGTCACCAAAGCCTTCAAAGAGCGCCCAGGGAGCCGGGACTTTTAGTACATCGGGATGTCCGCTGGCAACTCTTTTCATGAGTTCTATAACCTGTTGCGGTTTTGTGCCATAGGCTACACTAACAAAGATATCACGTCTTTTTTTACGGTCTGATAATGTCCAGTTGGTTACATCCTTGGTGATCAGGTCACTGTTGGGAACAATCACCTCGGAACCATCGTATGTTTTGATGGTGGTTGACCTCACCCCGATGGAGGTTACGACCCCCATCATCGTGGCCAGCTGGATCTCATCTCCCACCTGGATCGGTCTTTCAAATGCCAGGACAAGACCGGCGATGAAGTTGGCGACAATGCCCTGCAGCCCGAACCCGATACCAACTCCGAGTGCGCCAGCAATGAGACCGAATTGTCCGAGGTCTACACCGGCAGCTCCTATGGCGACAAAAAATCCGTAGCCGACAATGAAATAGGTGACCACCATCGATATGGCACCAGGGACTCCTCTTGGCAGCGTTACCCGCGGGAAAACATCCTCTTTGAGGATTATCCGGACCAGGCGGTAAGCGATGACGGTGATGATGATGACCAGTATAAAGTTGATAATATTGCTCAGTTCTATTGTCGTTGTGCCTACTTCCCAGCTGGTTTGTGCCGCTTCAACAAACCATTCATAGATCAGGTCATAGACACCCATCAAATTGAGCAGTGATCTCAACCAGATCAGGAACCCGAAAAAATAGATGAATTGCCGGCTCCGCTTTTCAATGATATCTTTATGGTTCCGGATGATGAAGGAGGCCGGAAGAAATGAGGTATTTAACAGAATGTGAACCGTTCGGTTCAGCACCAGAATGGTAACGATGAGAACTATCAGGTTTAAGATGCCGTTAACCACCGAGTCACTTAACAACAGTGACAGTTCAACAAACCCGGTAATATTTCCTATGATCGAAACGGCCAAAAAAAGCAAGAATACCGGTATAATGTAAAGGATGATTCCCCAGTTCCTGTATTTTACCTGGTTCATTACAGGGCTTTCCTTTTTAATGATCATGTAGAGTATCCATGAAGCGAGCAGGCTTTCAAACAATAAAATAATCCTGGGCACGATTTCTTTGCCAACCATCCAGTATTGTACCTCATTGACCAGGAATAACAGGAGTATGGCCAGCAATATTTTGCGGAGGCGCCTGTCGATATATTTCGGGAGGATATATATGGCGATAAGGACGTAGATAAATCGTATGAGGTTTGAGACCGGAGAGATTAAGGCAGGATAAATCCAAATGGACAGGAACAGGGAAATTACAAGGGCCGACAAACCATGCTTTGAGATGATTTCAGTGGAACTGGTGAAATCATCCATTTCCTTGTCCGGGCTGATTTTCCGGGCATGCCTGCTGAGCAGGAAATACATCAGCCAGAGAACCACAAAGATAATGAGGTGGAGTACAAATTTATTTTGGTTGTTATTTAAGAACACCGACAAACCACGCATGTTGGATTGAAACGTATCCTTTAGTTGGGAAATGCTGGTGGAGGTCCGTACCGAGGAATCTGCCGCCCGCCAGATGGGAGGACTGTCCCGGCGAAAGAATTCCGACCGGATAATTCTGCTTTCATTCTCAATGAATGTAAGCACGTCATCAATCAGAAAGGATAACTCCGTCAGGCTGTTCTGCTTCCGCAGGATATCGTTCTGGCGCGAAACGAACCTTCGCTCCAGCCGCTCAGCCGAGGCGATGAATTCCTGTAAAGTTTCTAAAACATCGGAAGGCAGGGATGCCTCCTGTGCCGCTGTTCTGGTTTTTTTCCACGATGCCAGCAATACATGCAGCTCAAATAAACTATTGTCCAGTTCCAGGAGGCGGTTATTGAAATATTCTTTCCAGTTGTTCAGTTTTTCTTTGTAGGTAAGCCACTCATTTTGGATGTTATTCAAGGCTTGGAGGGAATTGTAAACATTATCTTCCTGTATTCTTTTCTTATTTGCCAGGATATTTTTCATTCCAATTTGATACACGGAATCAAATTTCAGCATCTCTGGTTTTTGGGTCAGGATGTTCTCTATTCTTTTAAGTTGCGTGTATGACTTTTCCAGGTTACTGGGAATATCCGTCAGATTTATTGATTGAATAAAAACTGTATCCTTCTTTGGACTGATAAGATATTCCCTTTCCGGGCTTTTTTGTGCAAAACCCACCAATCCGGCAAAGAACAGGCATGCCAGAAAAAGATTCTTATAGAGCAAATACTTTGTGAAGCTACCTCGATTCATTCGTTTTCAAATTTATAAAGTTTTATCCCGCTGCAGATGGGATGCGAATTTAATTTGCTTTCGGTCATTCCCGGTTGGTGTTTAACCCAGTTTTCTGGCCCGATCAAAGGGTCTGCTTCTGTCAAACAGATACCTGTAAGTAATGTGTGTTTTTTTGATCTTTCCACCTATCTGGCTGACAAGTTTCATCATCTGCGGGTTGAAATCACCAATCCAGTTCATCTCCAGGTCGGTGTAATGAAATGAGGCTTTTGCCACCTCCTTTTCAAAACGAAGGATCATCCCTGCTGCCGTACCCTTGCCCTGGAACCTGGGAATGACACCAAAGATCAGACCGACCAGCCTCTTGTTGATCTTTCTTATCTTCAGGTAATAATATAGTTGTGCTTTCTGAATCCAGCCAAACTTGCCGTTGAATTTTCGAATGATCTCATAGAGGTCAGGTATCATAATGAAAAATGAAACCGGTTCTTTACGGTAATAGCCAAAAATAATGGCTCTTGTGTCGGCTACCAGTTTCATGGAACGGAACATTTGTTTTGCCTGCTCCAAACGCATGGGCTTCACACCCGGGAATCTTGCCCATGCCGCATTGAAAATGGTAATGAAATCAGCAGCGTATTTGTCAACTTGTCTTTTATCGATGCATTCAAAGTGGTAGTCAGGATCTCTTGTAAGGTGTTCACCATTTAGATAAATGACCTCATCCATTTTTCCGGCACGGAGTGGCACATGATAGGTATACTGGTTGAAATAGTTTTGAAATCCGTATTGGATAAAGAGGTCATTATAATAGGGAGGGTTATAAGGCATTTTATAGATCGGTTCATAAAAGCCTTCTGACAGACAACCCCAGAAATGATCGCGCGGACCAAAATTTATGGGGCCATC
>JARRQC010000094.1:0-7634 GCA_037382165.1 bacterium
CGAGTATAAAAGAAGTGTAGGACCCTCGCTGAATGGGTCGTGCTGATTGCTTTTTGTTCCTCCTGGGTCTATTCGCATTCCTGTGTCAGTGTCATAAATGATAAGCTCAACCTTCTCCAGCAAGGATACCTCCGTTCAGCACCACCGCAAAGGGTATAATGACTTCGCCCTTAACCATGTGCTTCACTACGTTGAGGGGTGCTTGCGAGGTTTCGCTGGTGGTGTGTTTTCGGCAAAACATTATTTTTACCTAACAAAATACCTACCAAAAATACCTACCAAAAGAAAATACAGAGTTCCCTAAAACGCAGAAAACCACCTCGTTAAGGAGTGGTTTTCGTGGGCCCAACTCCCGATAGCTATCGGGACTATCGGGGGAGTCAGTTGCTGGTTTTTAGGATTAAATATTCACTCATTTCGGGATAACGTTTGAGATTGCGAATGTAATTGCTGCTTTTCATAGACTTGATATGTCTTTCTATTCGAACAGCATGGGCATAGTTGGCTCCTGGGATCTTTAGGAACAAAACCCAATCGGTGGTGTTGACATTTGAAATTGGTCATTGGGGGAGCCAGACACAAAAACCACACTGGTTTAAGTCTGTGACTTAACCCCCCGGAGATACAATGTCTTTATTTTTTTAGTTGAATGTCTTAGAAGTCGATCAATAAAAAGGCTTAAGTTGCAAACTTAAGCCAGGGGGATTCCTTTTTTATTTAGCGATGTATGCGATTGCACGATGTATAAGATGTAACGAAGGCGGTTCCTTCCCTTCGCATATCGAATATCGTTACGTCGCCTGCATAGCTACATTTATTTGTTTGAATAACTTTGTGATTTCAAACCAACCCCGGTACTCATGAATATCCAGTCCGTTGAATTCATCCAGACAATACCGGGAGATCGCGGGCACACTTTTTAGAATACGATAAGCAACAAAAAAACCAGCACCCGGGAATCAAGTGAAAAAATCCGGGTACTGGTTATCGTGTTCAAAGAGGGTTGCCAGGTTTGATAAGTTTTATTTCATCTGACCTTTATAATCTTTCGGGTGCTGAAAGTCCGGTCTGCCTCCAGTATGAATAAATATTGTCCGTTGGGAAGATCGGTAAGATCAATGGAAGTCCCCTCTTTTCCATTTATCATTTGGTGCTCCAGGATATTTTTGACTTTTCGCCCATACAGGTCATAAATGCTTAACGTTACCCGTTGGCTGTCCGTTGTTTCAATAATGCAGTGAACCATTCCATAGACCGGGTTTGGATAAATTTGCATGTTCAGGCCGCCGGTAATATGTTCTGGTGGCGTTGTGCCGACAGACAGTACCCCGATGGTATTTGAATTCCCGCTGGTCCACTCACCAATGTATGCCCTTATGCGGTAAAAATAAGGAACCTCTTCCAGGTCACCGATATAGAAGATGGTATCATCCTTTACATCCAGATTATCATAACCCGGTACCATATCAGTGAAATTTTGATTATAACTCAGATCCAGGTAATATCCCTCGGCACACATGGCTGATCCCCATTGTGCAAAAAAGTAATCTGTACCTATCTCGTCAGGATATATGGCAACAGGCGGAGATGGATAGTATTCATCAGCACCCATATCAGGGCTGCCATAACAAAGGTCCGGGCGCGGTTCACTATCAATATCCAAATTCGCATGAAAATTGTAAACAGCTGTATCCCTGCACGGACTGGTTCGGGTCAAGTGACAATATGGGTCATCCACAACAAATCCCGGATCGGCAATGATGTTATTTTCACCTGTCCATAGCCCAACGATCATATTTGTATCAATATCTGAAAAAGACACGACCATATTTAGGCTGCTATTAATAACTATATCCTTTCCAGCTGAAGATTTATTATCCCAGAAGATTCCATTCAGAATTTCCGGAGCATTAAAGTTTCCGTTGAAATAAATTGCCCCACCTGAACTTGCTGTATTATTATAAAAAGTATTATTAAGTAGCAGAGGGTGAAAATCATTGTTGGTTTCAGGTCCCTCAGGATTCGCTGAGGTATGATGGAAACGAAGACCACCCCCAATAGTTGCCAGGTTATCGTTGAATACATTATTGATAACTTTGAGGTTGTATTTGTTTATTAGGTAAGCACCTCCTCCCAGTTGAGCCTGGTTTTCCAGGAAAAGGTTACTCCTTAAGATTACGGGAAGATCAGATTGCTCCTGGATTCCCAACCCTCCACCCCAGCCGTTTTGAGAGTTTGGAGAGGTTACAAGTGGGCCGGAATTGGCTAAAAATTCATTGTTCTCAATGTAACTTGGTCCGGTTGAACTATAAATACCAAGTCCGGCACCTACATATATGCTATCCGCGTTAACTTCATTGTTATGGATTAGATTATCCCTGATCTCAGTGAAAACACCTTGCCTGACAGCTAATCCGCCGCCAATATTCCAACGCCCTGTGAGAATATTTTTGCTGATATTATTTCCAAGTATCACACAATGTGATCCCCAGGCAAATACTCCGCCACCTTCTGAACGAAAATTTGAAATGTTTGTATTATTGCTTATTGTATTTTGAAGTACTTGGCAGTCTGAAAAAGAGATAGCCACACCTCCACCTCTTGCAAAATTTGTTGAATACAGGGTATTATAAGAGATTAAGTTATTCTTTAATAATATTAACTTTGTGTCGGTATCTGACTCTGACCTATGAAGCACTCCTCCTGCATCAGCATCACCAGAAATGGAGCTACAATGATTGTTAGTGATAATATTATTATTGACTCTGGCATTGGATGTAATATTCATTCCGCCTCCTACAGCACTACCAGTTCCTGCATTGCTTTGATTTCCTGATATTGTATTGTGCTCCAGAACAATCCAATTGTCACCTGTTATCATAAAACAGAAAACTCCTCCACCAAAGGCATCTGTTGGAGAAGTTACCTCGTTACCTGTGATTTTGTTATATAAAATCTTAGCAGAAGCATAATAACATACAATACCGCCTCCGATTCTGACATCCCATATTGACTCATACATTCCAGTTCCGCCGGTTATCGTAAACCCGCACAGTATGGAAGTAGTGTCCTCACCGCTGTTGAACGTGACGACTGATCCGAGATCAGGGTCTGACGGCTGACTCCCGTCAATGACGGTATTATTGATGTGATTGGTGTCACCGTCCAAAAAATAATGGCTGGCCACGGTGATCGCTTTTCCCGAAAAGTTGATGTTCTCCAGGTAGGTGCCCTCGTCGACAAGGACGGTATCCCCATCAGAGGCTATATTGATCCCCTCCTGGATGGTAGGTTGATCGGCCGGTACGCGTATAACCTGGGCAGCCGATTGCAAATAAATAATTGAAATAAGCAATGAGAAAAGTAAATGTTTTGTTTTCATCGTGCAACGTTTTTGGATTAATAGTATTTTTTTCACGTATAAATCTACGATGATGAAACCGGAAGGCTTTACACTGCTGTTGCAAACTATTGCATATATGTTGCATAGGGTATTTTTTATAGTTTCTATTTGATGACTTGGGAGTTTCGAAAGGTTAAGCGACCCCGTTCAGTTGTTTGAGTTGGTATAATCCGATGGGGTGACCCCAAACTGTTTCCGAAAACAGCGTGTGAAATAGGACAGCGTGTTGAAACCGGTTTCATAGGCGATCTCGCTGACTGTCGCCTTTCCCGTCTTCAGCAATCGTGCTGCTTTATTCAGGCGTATCAGCCGGATAAATTCGCTGGCGGAAAGATTAATGATGGAATGTAGTTTCCTATGCAGTTGTGACCGGCTCAGTGCCATTTCCCTGCAGAAGGTTGTGATATCAAAATCGGTATCAGTCAAATGGGTTTCCACCAATTTGAAAGCCCTGATCAAAAATTGACGGTCCATTTCTTTCAAACCATTCACGGGGATATGAAAGATCTCATCCACGTTACCCATACTCATTTTATTCAGCAGGGACTCCCTGATCCTTTGCCTTTGAAGGAGTAGGTTTCTTATCCTTACTTGTAGCTCGGTAGCCTCAAAAGGTTTGGTCATGTAGGCATCAACCCCGGTCTCTAACCCTTCAATACGGCTTTCCGTGCCCGCTCTTGCGGTAAGCAGGATGACTGGTATGTGGCTAGTCCTCTCGTCGCTCTTTAGTTTTGTGCAGACTTCAAAACCATCCATTTTTGGCATCATCACATCACTGATGATGAGGTCAGGAACAATTTCGAAGGCGCGCTTTAATCCTTCCTCGCCATCCCGGGCTTCTATAATATGGTAAGGTTTACCAATGGTTTTAAGCAGATACTTGCGAAGATCATCATTGTCTTCAATCAGCAATACTATGGGTTTTGTTTCGCTGGTTTCTCCTTTGTCCACGAATATTTCCTGGTGCTCATTCAATATTGAAACAGGCAAAGTCAAACCGTCGTTTTCCGCCTCACCATGGTGAGATATCTGCGCTTCATTCAGGTGTTTCTTTCCCAGCGGAATGTAGATGATGAAGGTGCTTCCCTTTCCGGGGATGCTTTCCACCCTGATCTCACCACGATGAAGTTCCACCAGCTCTTTGGTCAGCGCCAATCCTATGCCTTCACCCTTGTGGCGGTGTGTTGCCGGACTAGCGGACTGGAAATAACGGTTAAAAATATACTGGAGATCATGCTTTTCTATGCCATGGCCGCTGTCGCTTACATATATGACCGCGAAGTTCGACCTGATATTTATGTTTTTCTCAGGAGTTTCCTTTAATGTATTGTCTGTGAATTCATGTTTTTCGACACTAACCCCTACCTTCACCGATCCTCCATCCGGTGTAAACTTAAAAGCGTTAGATAGAAGATTATTCAATATTTTCTCCAGTTTCTCCGGATCAACAAAGGTTTGTATTTCATCTTTTTCAGATGCGAATGTTAAATCAATATTGCGTTGTTTTGCAAGTGATTCGAAGGACTGTACATAACCATTTACCAGGTTGACAAGATCCATCTCCCTGGCCTGTAATTTTAATTGTCCGGCCTCCAGTTTAGAAAGTGTCAAGAGCTCATTGATCAACTGCTCTAATCGTTGTGCATTGCGTTTGATGATTGCAAGATCATCCCTGTATTCACCTGTAAGGTCGGCCAACAATTTCTCCACAGGACCCAGGATAAGCGTCAGAGGAGTCCTGAATTCGTGAGAAATATTTGCGAAGAATCGGGATTTCAGACTATCCAATTCCTTCATTTTCTTTGCCTCTACTTTCTCCAACTCAAGTTGGTGGTAAAGCTTCAGCCTGTTCAGGTAAAACCGCAGGATCAGCAATAACAAACCCACCCCGGCTATACCATATATCAGATATGCCCACCATGTCTTCCATGGCGGCGGAAGGATCGTGATAGCCAGGCTGGCTCCCGCTTCATTCCAGACCTTATTGTTGTTAGCACCCTTTACATGAAAAATATAATTGCCTGGAGGAACATCCGTATAATTGGCAATCCGTTGCTGTCCACTTTCAAGCCATTGTTTGTCGAATCCTTCCAGGTAATAGGCATATTGGTTGCTTTCCGGGTCATAATAATCCAGCACGGCAGATTCAATGGAAAAGAAATTCTGATCGTAATTCAGGATGAGATGCTTCTTCCAGACGCTGGATGTATCTGTCGGGTAGGGCTTATTGTTAACTTTAATGCCGGTAATAGCTACAGGGGGGACTTGGTTGTTTCTATGCAGGCTGTCGGGATGAAATCGATAATATCCTTTGCCCTTATTGTAAGCTCCTCCGATAAATATATGTCCTGATCTGCTTTTAAAGATCCGGTAGGGAAAGACATCCTGAAATGGCAGTAACTGCAGGTAGCTTCCGGAAGCACTGTTACATGAGTCACATGGATCAGGTTTAAAACTATATACTCCGCTCGCGGTGTTTAGCCATAAATAACCGTTGTTATCACTTGTGAGGTCATAAATGAAATTGGCACCAAGATCCGTTTTGCTAAAATACCTGATGAATTTGTTTTCATCTGGTAATCGCTTGTTCAATCCATTTTCAGTTGCGAACCATAAATCACCCTGTTCATCTTCATGGATGGACCATATAGTATTATCAGATAAACTAAAATTATATTCCTGATCATGAAGTAGTTGCAAAAAATAGTCTGTCCCACTGCTATCTGCAGGTTGGTAAAAAAGACCTTTGCTAAAGGTTCCGATCCATAAATTCCCGGCTTTGTCCTCTTCTATATCCAGTATGACAGTTGAAAAGCCTGATAGATTCAAGATACCCCATTTGTCTTTACTATAGAAGTAACTGATGGGATGATCGTTCTTTTTTCTGTAAAACAGGCCGTAGTCTGTTCCAACCCAGAGGGTTTCTCTGGAATCCTCAAAAATATCATACACAAAATTTACATCGGGTCGTGAAAAGTCACATGAAACCAAGGCATCTTCATCATTTCTTAGAAGAAAAAGACCATTGAAATCATTTCCCACCCAAATGTTTTTGTGGCTGTCCTCCAAAATGCTCCATATATCGCCGGTAAATATTGTACTGTCAGGATCTTGTTTGAAATGGGGATAACTTCTTACAAAATTCATATCCATATTGTACATTTCAAGAATACCAGATCCCTTCCATATTCTACCCCTTTTGTCTTCATAAAAACAGGTTGAATTATACCCTCTGCCTGCACTAATTTTATAATTTCTGATACTTTGACCATCCGGATCCAGAATATTGACGCCAAAATCCGACGGGATCCACAACAGACCGGTTTCATCCCTGAAGATCGAGTTCATGGCTACACCTAATATGCTGTAAGGATCCGAAGGGTCGTGCAGGACCCTTGCAAGATGTCCGTTATATTTGTTGAAACCATAAATTCCAACCAGATGGATGACCCAATGTGTGAAATTCGGATCCTTGTTTCCTGGCAAATAATCTGTATGACGGGTTACAAGACTTGGATGAAATAATTCCTGAAATGGTCTGATCTGCCGAAGTGCCGAATCATAATACATGAACCCCTGCTTTGTGCCGATCATGATCATTCCGTCAATATCTTCATGCAACGTCCTGCAGATGATCCGGCTTGAAATTTCGGGATATCCCTCAGAAACACCAATGGGTTGGAAAAGATGTTTTTCCCTGTCGAAGAGGTACAAACCTCTGCTGGAACCTATCCAGAAATTCCCCTGACTATCTTCCAGCATCGACATTATGTTGGCGATGTGCATTGAATCATCATGCTCATCGGGATAAACTGTAAAGCTTTGCGTTGTTGGCTCGTACCTGTTCAAGCCGGCTCTCCCTCCGACACCGACCCAGATCGTACCTGATCTGTCCTTATAAAGGCAGGTGACCGTGCTGTTGCTAATGGTGCCTTCCTTATCCGGGTTATGTTTGAAACGGGTAAATTTACCGGTAACGGGATCATACCTGTTCAAGCCGTTAAATGTGCCCACCCAGAGTTTCCCCTCTTCGTCCTCAACGATGCAATTGGCATTGGTAATGCGATTATCGCTGAGGGTGGCGCTGTCGGAAGGATCATATTGGAATACTTTCATGCTGTATCCATCATAACGGCATAATCCGGCCCCTGTAGTAATCCAGATAAAGCCTCTGGAATCTCTAATTACTTTTTTGCATTTATTGATGGGGAGTCCATCCTCAGTTGTAAGA
>JARRQC010000095.1:0-7537 GCA_037382165.1 bacterium
TAGATTTGAGATTTTTGATTCGTGATGTTGGAGTTGAGTCCTGAGTCCCGGAGTTCCGAGGAAATCAGGCTTCGTTAACCTCGCTCGATCGTCTACATCGTTCAATCACTATATCTTATGAGTCCCGAGTCCGGCAGTCTGGAGTCTTAGGTTCTACATTCCAATTCATCACTTATCACTCATCATTCCTTATTGTCCTCTGAAAAGCGTGACGGAACCTTTCAGCGTAAAAGTTTCGATGCCTTCCAGGGTGACAATGAACACTTCGCAAACATAGAAATAAACCCCGTCGGCACAATCTTCATTGTTATTCTGGTTTTTACCGTCCCACAGGATCTGCGGGTCTGAAGTTGTATACATCACCTTGCCCCACCTGTTGAAAATGGTCATGTCCACATGATCCACATTGGCTTTGGGATTCCCTGTAACATCGGTCATGGGTACCAGGAAATCATTAAATCCGTCTGAATTCGGAGTAAAAACATTTGGCAGTTCATAGGGAGGGCAGGCATCGTATCCCACACACACAATATTGCTGGTATCACTTACATTTCCAATGGTATCCGTTGCTGTAACAGCATAGCAGCCCACAACGGTTTCTATATCAGGATAAGCATGAACATACATGGAGTCCTGCGGTACATTGATGGTCTCCAGCCTTTCAAAAGGCAGGCTGATAAACGGGGTATAATAGACATCATAGGAAGCTACATCCTGGTTACAGCTGTCATAGGGCAGTGTCCACCTGAGTGTATTTGAGATTTCATCACAGTCTGTTTCCACCCTGAGAACAGGCTGACATGGCGGTACATTATCTACCGGCTCCGCACAGGCAATCTGGGAAAAGTTGATCAACGGATCAATCAGTCCCGGCAGGCTATAATGACCAATGGCTTTTACATAATAACAATAAGTTTCATAATTTATCAGCCCTTTGTCCCGGTATATCCTGTTTTCAGTGACATCAAGGGAATCAAATTCCGTTTCCCCAGGTGATCTTCGGTAGATGATATATTTTTCATTGATCCATGGGACCTGGACTGTCCACGTCAGGATAATTTCCTGGTCCGTCGGTTGGGTCCTGATAAAAATGGAGGAAGCCCGCTGGGAGGATCCAATATACCCAACGCTCAGGCTTTCAAGATCAACCTGGTATACGAAAGGACCGTCATTGGTATTCAGGTTGACTTCCTGGTCCAGGTATAGCGTATCATCCAGGCTGAAAAATTCAGTGACCAGCTGGGGATCGTTCCAGCCCAGTCCGTTATTGCGCCTCAATACGTACTTGTATGGACCCGGGTATTGAACAGTGTCCAGTTCGATGGGCTTGGACCAGATGACAAGCACCCGGCCTGCAAAGAGGTCCGTACTATCATTGCTGACATGGGTAATGATGGGAACATCCCTTTTGAGATAGGCGCAGGCTTCATTGCTGGCCTGACTTTCTGCGTCATCAATAAAGACAGCAGTCACGCGGTAGCAATAATTGATGCCATGTACCAGTCCAAGACCGTTGTTATCGTCTCTGAATTCCAGGGTATTGATACCATCCACTTCCTGTATCAGTTGAAAGCCGGTATACGCCGGCACACCGGTTTCGCAATAATCAGGATCCCAGCCGGATTCTCCGCTTCTTCTGTATATTCGGTAACCAATGGCATTCTCACAAGGGCTTTTTTCCCAACTCAGGTTAATGCCGTTACCCAGTGCTACGGCCTGCAGATTGGGAGGCGGCGGTGCATAGACCGAAATGAATACTGTCTTAAAATTAACCAGGGGAACAGGAAGTCCCTGGTCCTGGGCTTTGAAAACGACGGAATAAGGTTCATTCCTGACATGTTCGCAAACGGTTGGCCAGTTGAAAGTGGTTACCGCCGTGTCGGTACTGACCCCCGGATCAGGATCAAGATATGCGGGATTGATGGGTTGTTCAAATGGTCCCCCAAAAGCAGTAATGGAGACTATTGTACCATCCGGGTCATAGGTAGCGGCATCAAATTGCAGAAAATCACCTGCCCTTACGCAGGTATCTTCAATGGTTATGATTTCGGGAGGCACATGATCGCAGGGAACAATCTCTATCTGCATATCTCTTCTTACAGAGCCTATTTTAATACCGTAACGCCACTCCTCCACAACGAAAGCCACATTATACTCTCCCTGCAGGACAGGTGTCTGCCAAACCAGGTCACCCGTTATCGAGTCAATACCAAAAAAACCATCCGGGGGGATTAGCGGAAAAGTATATCCCGGTATATCAAAACCTCCTGCCCCCTTGCAAATCACAAGCCTGTAGGAAAGACTGTCTCCGTCAGGATCATAGGCAGCGGGGTTATGGATAAAGGTTTGTCCCACACACCCTTTGTCAATCGGGGGATTAAGCAACTGAACCGAATTGTTGTTGCCCAGGAACGGATTGATCACGATCTCTGACTGAATAAACATGGGAACATTGATCGAATTCGGTATATTGACCACGCCGCCATTCCGGTTGGGGTCTTCTACCGAGATGGTATAGGTCCCCGGTGCTGGATAAGTGTGCTGACCGATGTACCTGTTATAGGTAATGTCATCTACCCCTGGGATGGGATAAAAATCGATTCGCGGCAGTTCAGAGCCTGTTTCATCCCCCCAGAATATGGGCATTGTATTGCGTTGATTGTCAGCAGGACTTGATGTTCTGGTATACATGGTAATGGTAAACTCGTAGGTTAGCCCCTGCAGATGCCGATAGGTGATTTCAGCTGCACGCTGGTGCGTAGCGAAGCTGCTTTCGATAAAGATCAGGCTGAAGAAAAGGGCTAAAAATACGTTGCGCATCCCGTCTGTCAATGAATTTCAAATCTACGAATTTATGCAAAACCAATGCCATCCTTTGGGGCATGGATATTGTCTATGTATGGAAAGACAATGGAAAAACAGCAGGTAAAAATGGAAGGAAATCTACACCACGGAGATTATTCCCCGGACGATGTAACATGTGACATTACTTTTCCGTAATTTTGATTGCTTGTTTTACAGAACCTTATGGAAGTAGCGGTACAGGAAAAAGAACGGTATGATATCCTCAGAAGCTACAGAAAGCTGATTGAGGCGTGGTATACCCGCAAAGACACCCGGGACAGGTGGATGGTGCGGAAAGCTTTCCGTCTGGCCGCTGACGCACACAAGGACATGCGGCGTAAAACCGGCGAGCCCTTTATTTTTCATCCTATTTCCGTTGCAACGATCGCTGCCGGCGAGATTGGCCTGGGAAGGACTTCCATTATAGCTGCCCTGCTTCATGACACGGTCGAGGATACGGAGATAACCCTCACAGATATCCGTATTATGTTCGGTGAAGAAGTGGAGCGTATTATCGACGGGCTGACAAAAATTGATGAAATATCCGACAACACGTCCACGGCCCAGGCTGAAACCCTGAAAAAAATCCTCTATACGCTCTCCGACGACGTTAGAGTCATCCTTGTGAAGCTGGCTGACAGGCTACACAACATGAGAACCCTGGATGCCATGCCCAAAGTAAAGCAGCTGAAGATCGCCTCTGAAACCTTATACATTTACGCTCCCCTTGCTTACCGGCTTGGTTTGTTCGCTATCAAAAGTGAACTGGAGGAACTATCTTTCAAATACAACCAGCCCCAGGTCTATAAAGACATCAGGGGAAAGATGTCGGCCAAAGCAGCGGAACAGCTAAAAGCAATGGAAAATTTCATCGAGCCCATTGACAAAGCCTTAAAAGAAAAACAAAACCCGGCCTTCAACATCAGGTATAATGAAAAGACCACTTACGCCATCTGGCAAAAAATGAGGGCCAATCAAATCCCATTCGAAGAGGTCCATGATACTTTCAGCATTGATGTGATCATAGACACGGAACCGGAAAAGGAAAAACTGGCCTGCTGGGGTGCCTATACAGTCATTACAAGCATTTACAAGCCCAACAACAAGCGCCTGCATGACTGGATCAGCACACCCAAGGCAAACGGGTATGAGGCGATACATACCACCGTCATGGGAAAGAACGGGAAATGGTTTGATGTCCATATTCGTAGCAAGCGTATGGATGAGATCGCCCAGCGCGGCTATGCCGCCTACTGGAAATATAAGGATGCCAACTCGGTCGAGGCCGGGCTGGATGGTTGGCTGAGCAAAACCAGGGAGTTGCTTACCGAAAGTGATGAGGAAGCCATTGCATTCATCAATGATTTCAAGCAGAATCTCTTCTCTGAAGAGATCGTGGTTTTCACTCCGGACGGGGAGATGATCAACCTTCCGGCGGAAGCTACCGTACTTGATTTTGCTTATGCTATCCATACCGATCTCGGAAACCATTGTATTGGTGCCAATGTGAATCACCGTTTGGTACCAGTAGATTATCATATCAAATCAGGTGATCAGGTAGAGGTAATATCCTCCAGGATACAGCAGCCCAATGAAAACTGGTTTGAATATGTAGTGACAGCCCGCGCAAAGTCAAGAATAAAACTTGCCATCAAGAATGAACGCAAATCATTTCGCAAGGCAGGGGAAGAGAAACTGGCGGGATATCTCGGACAATTGAAACTGGAGCCGACCAAGCCAAATATCTCCAAATTGATTGCCGACAATAACCTGAAAGGTCCCGTAGATCTCTATTATTATATTGCGCAGGACAGGATCGGGCTGAAAGAGGTGAAAGAATCACTGCAGCCCCAGCAGGATAGCCTGGTTAGCTGGATGAAATCATTACGTTTCCCATTTGTACGTACCAGGATCCCATCGGCAGAGACTATCTCCTTGAAAGAAGAAAAAGAAAATGGTACGGATAATCCCTCAGAAACCCTAACTGAAGATTTCAGCGAACTGGATTATATCGTTGCCAATTGCTGCAATCCCATACCCGGCGACGAAGTTATAGGACTGGTTTTTCCCAATGAACCCATCCAGATCCATAAGACCGAATGTGAGACCGCTATCAAGCTGATGTCACAATATGGGAAGAACATCATCAAAGCCAGATGGAAACACAAGGAAGGCATCGCTTTTATGGCCGGATTACAGCTCAGGGCTGTCGACAAGATCGGATTTATCAAACAACTGGGTACTGCCATCTCCGACGACTTCAAGATGAATATCCGATCACTCAATATGGAAAGCAAAGCCGGCCTGATCAATCTCACCATGACGCTTTATGTCAGTGATACCGAAAGTCTCAAGCAGCTCATCTCACACTTGAAAAAAACAAAGGGGGTCATCAAAGTTTCCCGCCTGGACCGATTCCAGTAAGCATCCGCAATCGATTCAAATCTAAGTAACCGGCAAGTTTTTTATTTTAAATTAAACTGCATAAAAATAATTTATCGTAATTTTACAGGCCAAATTACGTCGGGCATGAAGTCGAATAACAAGAAAGACACTTTTGAATCTGTAAAGAAAATTTTTACGGAATATCTTGAGTCGCGTGGCCACCGAAAAACACCTGAGCGATATACCATCCTAAGAGAAATTTATGCTACAGATGGCCACTTCGATATAGAAACCCTGTACATCAGGATGAAAAACAACAAATACCGTGTCAGCCGCGCTACTTTATACAACACCATAGAATTGTTGTTGGACTGCAACCTGGTGACCAAACATCAGTTCGGAAACAACTGTGCACAATTTGAACGTTCTTTCAAATTCAAACAGCACGATCATTTTGTATCCATTGAGGACGGGGAAGTACTTGAATTCTGCGATCCCAGGGTTCAGGAGATCCAGAAATCTGTTGAAGATCTGCTTGATGTTGAGGTAACCTACCATTCGCTAACCTTTTACGGCAAAAGGAAAAACGGCAAAAAGAGTGCAAAAGCGGTTAGTAAAAATTAACATTTTCTTTTTTCCCGCCCTGCAATTTTCCTATTTTTGTTAGATAACCATACCCTGTAGATCAGGGTTTTTTAATGCTGTTAAGTATGAAGGTTGATGTGCTTCTCGGTCTCCAATGGGGTGACGAGGGTAAGGGAAAGATTGTGGATGTCCTCACCCCGAAATATGACATCATTGCCCGTTTCCAGGGCGGTCCAAATGCCGGTCACACCATTGAATTTGATAATAAGAAATTCGTCCTCCACACCATTCCGTCCGGCATCTTCAATGAGAATACGGTGAATGTGATCGGAAATGGGGTTATTATAGACCCTTTTGTTTTGCGAAAGGAAATAGGCAAACTGACAGAAGGGGGCGTCACAGTGGGGGATAATTTGCTGGTCTCCAGAAAGGCACATCTCATTCTTCCGACCCACAGGTTACTGGATGCAGTCTATGAAACAGCCAAGGGTGATAAAAAGATCGGTTCCACACTCAAAGGCATCGGCCCCACCTATACCGATAAGATCAGCAGGAACGGTTTACGCATAGGCGATATTGAAAATGCAGATTTCGACGACAGGTACCTTGCTGCCAGAAAGCGGCATATAGCCACCATCGAATTGTATGACCGGCAGTATGAGCAGATCTCCATTGACGGACTGCCTTTCACAGAGTATGAAAAAGCCTGGCATGAAGCATTGGATATGCTGCGGGGATTAAGCAAGATCAACAACGAATATTTCCTCAATGATGCGTTGCGCAAAGGCAGAAAGATCCTTGCGGAGGGTGCTCAGGGTACGATGCTTGACATTGACTTTGGTTCCTATCCCTTTGTGACTTCATCCAATACAACAACTGCAGGTATGTGCAACGGATTGGGTATTTCTCCCACCAGGGTAGGAAAGGTATATGGTATTTTCAAGGCTTATTGTACCCGGGTGGGAAGCGGCCCCTTCCCTACCGAGCTGTTTGATGACGATGGCCAGCGGCTGAGGGACATCGGCAACGAGTACGGCTCAACCACCGGCAGGCCGCGACGTTGCGGTTGGCTGGATCTTACTGCCCTGAAATATGCGATCATGCTCAATGGTGTAGATGAATTGATGATGATGAAGACAGATGTGCTGAACGATTTTGAAGAAATAGAGGTTGGTATGAAATACCTCCACCATGGTGAAGAAACGGAGGAATTACCGGACAGTGGACTAAACACTGAGATCAAACCCGTTTTCAAAAGCCTGAAAGGATGGCAAAGTGATCTGGAAGGGATAACCGAATACGATCAATTCCCTAAAGCATTAAAAGCGTATGTTCAATTCATTGAAGGTGAGGTTGGCATCCCGATAAGAATCGTTTCTGTCGGTCCGGATCGAACCCAAACGATTTTCAAATAAATCACAGATCAGTAGACGAAAAATGTCCTGTCGGCATTGAAGGTGATGAAGGCATTGGCAAAGAAATTCCACAGGGTGACGACAGCAATGGCGAAAATTTTTGCCACATAGAAATTCATCTTAAACCGGCTCACCAACAGCCACAATACCAATGTGTTGATCCCCAACCCGATGATGCTGATGGTTATAAACTCCGTATATTCCACCATCACCCTTGGATTGGTGCTTTCGAAGGTCCAGATACGGTTCAGAATATAATTGGAAGTAGCGGCAGTAGTAAAACCGATGGCATTGGCAACATACTTCTG
>JARRQC010000096.1:0-7501 GCA_037382165.1 bacterium
GGAACCGGGGGACGGGGAAGGGACCTGATGAAAGGTGCCGGATTTGTACATCCTGAAGTCGTCGACAACTGGATCTCTTCCGCTGCTGAAAATCCGAAAGACAAAAGATATGAGGAATATCTCGAACAGGAGGATCTGAATGTAGTGGTCAATGGGATTTGTGATATCTATGACCGCAATGCCGAAAAGGGAATTCAGGCGGCTGCGAATACAGGCAGGCAGCCCAGTGGCGGTGAAATGTCAGCCATGCCACGCAGATATACCCGTTACCAGGACCTGCTTGCAGCCGATGATATCGATGCAGTGATCATTGCCACTCCCGATCACTGGCATGGTACAATGACCATTGAGGCGGCCAGGGCCGGAAAGCATGTTTATTGCGAAAAACCGCTCACCTGGACAGTCCCGGAGACCTATGAGGTGAGAAAGGCAGTGAGGGAGCAAGACATCGTCTTTCAGCTGGGACATCAGAACCGGCAGACCGAGAGTTACTATAAGGCAAAGCGGGCATATGAGGAGGGGATCCTCGGAAAAGTAAACCTGATCGAGGTCACCACCAACCGTAACAATCCGGTTGGAGCCTGGGTTTATCCCATCGATAAAGAAGCCAGTCCCCAAACCATCGATTGGAAACAGTTTATCGGACCGGCGCCCTGGCACGATTTCAGCCTGGAGAGATTCTTCCGGTGGCGTTGTTGGTGGGATTACAGCACAGGTCTTTCCGGAGATCTTTTTACCCATGAGTATGATGCCATGAACCAGATGCTGAGCCTGGGTATCCCCGATGCTGCAGTCTCTTCCGGCGGAATCTATTACTATAAGGATGGTCGCACAGTTCCCGATGTGTTGCATCAGGTTTTTGAATATACCGACAGGGACCTTACACTCATGTACAGCGCAACGCTGGCCAGTGATAAGGACCGGGGCAAGGTGATCATGGGGCATGACGCTTACATGCAGGTAGGGAACAACCTGACGGTCTATGCTGATCCCGGATCAACCAAATATGCGCAAAAGATAAAGGACGGGATCATTGATCCGGACCTTCCCATTTTTTCCTTCACTCCGGGAATGGAGCATGTTGATGCGATCACTTCACCAACCGAAGCTTACTTCGCAGGCAGGGGGCTCCTGTATACCTATCGTGGGGGAAAAAGGGTAGACACCACCCATCTTCATATAAAGGATTGGCTTGATTGTATCAGGGGCGGAGGAACACCGAGCTGTGATATCGATGCCGCCTTCGAAGAGGCCATGACAGCCCACATGGGTACGATATCATATCTTGAAAAACGGAAAGTATTTTGGGACAGGGAGAAAGAAGAAATTATCTGACACTATGAAAAAGCAAAACAGAAGGGAATTTATCGGGACTCTTGGTGCTGCGGCAGCGACTACGCTGTTCGTGCCAAAGATCCTGCTGGCGAAAGATAAACGCAGGACCATAGGTATCCAGCTTTACACACTTCGGGATATGCTCGCTGAGGATTTTGAAGGTACGCTGGACACCATTTCCCGAATAGGGTACACTACCGTTGAATCATTCGGATATATGGAAGGGAAATTTTTCGGGAACTATCCCGGAGAATTTAAAAACATCCTGCATGATTATGGTCTGAAGCATGTCAGCACACACATCAAACTCTCGCTGAAGGATGCTCCGGAAATCATTGATGATACCCTTGAATCCGGGGCACAGTACCTTATCCTTCCCTGGCTGCCTGAAGAGGATCGTCAATCGCTCGATGATTATAAAAAACTTGCTGATGAACTCAACCAGATAGGCACCCTTTGCCAGAAGGCGGGACTTCATTTTGGTTATCATAACCATGCCTTTGAGTTTGAGGAAATGGATGGCATGATCCCCTACAACATCCTGCTGGATAATACGGAACCGGAATTGGTATGCATGGAACTGGATATTTACTGGGTTGTCAGGGCGGGTTATAACCCCCAGGAATACTTCAATCGCAATCCGGGCAGGTTCAAACTCTGGCATGTGAAGGATATGGATGAAAGTGAGGAGATGAAATTTGCTCCGGTAGGAAAAGGGATTATTAATTTTCAGGCCATCTATAAACAAAAGGAAAAAGCAGGACTGAAATACAGTTTTGTGGAACAGGACAACCATCTGAACGAGGACCCGGTTCAGAATATCAAAGACAGTTTCAGGTACCTGAGTGATCTTCCCAATTATGGATAATCTGCTATGATCAATACTGCCATCATCGGTTACGGACTTTCAGGAAGGGTATTTCATGCCCCTTTCATCCATACGAATGAGAATTTTGACCTGAAAAAAGTGGTCCAGCGAAAGGGAGATCTTGCCAGGGAGCATTATCCCAATGTAGAAATCGTCCGTGATTATAAAGCACTGTTACATGATCCGGATCTGGAGCTGATCGTAATTGCAACTCCAAATGAATTTCACTTTCAAATGGCGAAAGATTGTCTGGATGCGGGTAAGCATATTGTTATAGAGAAACCTTTCATGCCCACCTCTGGTGAAGCTGAGCGTATCATAAGTTTGGCAGAGCAGAAGAAACTGAATGTATTTGTTTATCAGAACCGCCGCTTTGACGGGGATTTTATGACTTTACAGCAACTGATCGACAGTCGTTGGCTGGGGGATATCAATTATTTCGAAGCCCATTTCGACAGGTTCAGTCCCAAAAGGACAAGGGCAGCATGGAGAGATGAAGTACTGCCGGGAAGCGGAATTTTATTTGACCTGGGCTCACACCTTATCGATCAGGTGCTTTGTCTTTTTGGTAAACCTCTTGCCCTCAGGGCGAAGGTGGAAAAACAGCGTCCCGGATCGATGGTTGATGATTTTTTTGAAATTTCAATGATATATCCTGAGATGACAGCTGTGGTAACTGCCGGCATGCTGGTCAGAGATCATGAACTCAGGTACCGCCTGGAAGGTAGTTCGGGAAAGTATACCAAATTTGGTATTGATGTCCAGGAGAGCCATTTAAAGAAGGGTTTAATGCCGGTCGGTGATGACTGGGGTGAGGAACCGGCATCGGACTGGGGACATCTCTCATTGAGCAAGGATGGACTTGTCATGGAAGGTACGCTGAAAACGAAAGCGGGAAACTATATGGACTTTTATGACAATGTGTATGAAGTCATGCGTGCGAAAGGAGAGATGGTTATCAAGCCCAGGGAAGCCATGGAGGTGATCAGGATGATCGAACGGGCATTTGAAAGCCATGATCTCAACAAGGAAATAGAATGTTAACTATCTCATAAGTAAAGCAATATGGAAAAGAAAGAAAACAACATCAGCCGTAGAAAATTTATCGGCAATGCCGCTGTGGCAACTGCCGGACTTACCATCCTGCCCAGCTTCGTCGTGGGTGGACTCGGCCATCGACCGCCAAGTGACAAATTGAATATTGCCGCAGTAGGCGTCGGTGGAGTAGGGGCCACCAATGTAAAAAATTCCGCTACGGAAAATATTGTCGCGCTTTGTGATACTGACTGGAAGTATGCGGCATCCACCTTCAAGAATTATCCCAATGCCAGAAAATTCGCTGATTTCCGTGTGATGATGGATGAAATGGGAGATCAGATCGATGCGGTGATTGTCGCTACCCCAGATCATACACATGCCATTGTTACGGCACATGCTATCAAAATGGGTAAACACGTTTATGTGCAGAAGCCCCTGACCCATTCAGTCTATGAATCACGTTACCTGACAGAGTTGGCGGCTGAATATAAAGTCGCGACACAAATGGGGAACCAGGGAAATTCCGGGGACGGGATCCGTCAGACCTGTGAATGGATCTGGGATGGAGCAATAGGTGAAGTGACGGAGGTCCACGCCTGGACCAATCGTCCGATTTGGCCACAGGGATTGGAAAGGCCTTCGGAAACACCCTCAACGCCTCCCAGCATGTACTGGGATTTATTCATCGGTCCTGCCCCCTGGCGGCCGTACCATCCTTCCTACACCCCCTGGAACTGGCGGGCATGGTGGGATTTCGGTACCGGTGCCCTGGGAGATATGGGGTGTCATATCGTGGACCCTGCCTTCTGGGCATTGAAACTGGGTCAGCCCACAAGTATTCAGGGAAGTTCCACGCAGGTGAATACCGAAAGCGCACCTGTGTCGGAAATTGTACATTATGAATTTCCTGACAGGGGAAAAGTAGGCAATATCAAACTTCCCCCTGTGAAACTTAGCTGGTACGACGGCGGGTTGCTGCCTCCCCGACCGGAAGAACTGCCCGAAGGGGAGATCATGGGTGACCGCAGCGGTGGCGTTCTGTTCATCGGCACGAAAGGAAAACTCATGTCCGGATGTTATGGCATGAATCCACGACTGTTGCCGGTAGAGCTCGATAAAGATTATCGAAGACCTGAACCTACACTGCGAAGGATCGAAAATGCCATGGGTGGCGGACATGAACAGGACTGGATCAGGGCCTGTAAGGAAGATCCGAAAAACCGGGTGGAAACCAGCTCCCATTTTGATTATTCAGGTCCGTTGAATGAGGTGGTGGTGATGGGCAACCTGGCCGTCAGGCTGCAGGATCTCAAACGCCCCCTTCACTGGGACGGTAAGAATATGAAGATCACCAACATCAATGATGATGATGAGATCAGGGTGGTGACCAGCGATAAATTCAATGTCATAGACGGTCATCCGCATTTCGATACCAAATACGCCACCATAAAAGCAAAACCTGCTGCGGAAGAGTATATCAAACACACCTATCGTGAAGGGTGGACATTGTAAAAGGATGTGTAAAAAACCATATATCAATTTGATTATAAATTAATTTAACATGAAGTATTTGAAGGTCTTAACTGTTTTGCTGATGTTTTCGCTGCTTTTCCAGGCATGTGAGCAAACCGGCAAAAAAGAGGAAAGAAAGGAAACTGAAAAGCAAACCGAGATGAAGGTGCCCAAACCAAACACATTGACGCAAGCCGAGATAGATGAAGGTTGGCAGTTGCTCTTCGACGGTAAAACCACCGATCACTGGCGTGGCTACAATAAGGATGCGTTTCCGGAAAAAGGTTGGCTTGTTGAAAACGGCACCCTTAAAGTAGAGGGTTCCGGAAGGGGTGAAGCTGGAGGCGGCGGAGATATCATCACCAAAAAGAAGTATGGAAATTTTGAGTTTGCCGTAGATTGGAAAGTGTCTGAAGGCGGAAATAGCGGTATTTTCTACCTGGCACAGGAAAAACCGGATCAGCCCAGTTGGAAATCAGCCCCGGAAATGCAGATACTGGATAATGAGCGTCATCCGGATGCAAAACTGGGTGTCGATGGTAATCGTAAAGCCGGGGCACTCTATGACCTGATCCCGGCAAAACCGGATGTGGTAAACCCCGCTGGTGAATGGAACAGTGTTAAGATCATGGTTTACAAGGGCACCGTGGTCCACTGGGTCAACGGTGTGCAGGTGCTCGAATACCACCTTTGGACAGATGACTGGAAAAACATGGTGCTCAACAGTAAATTCAAGGATTATGAGGATTTCCTGAACACCGCAGAGGAAGGCTATATCGGATTGCAGGACCATGGGGATGATGTATGGTTCCGCAACATTAAGATCAGGGAACTGTAAGTTGAAGGTCCGCAAAGTAAACCTGCAGGAAAAATTCAGGAAGGTCAGTAACTTCTGGGAACCTGGGATCATTGGTCGGCTTAATGGTCAACTCGTGAAGATCGCCCGTCTGAAAGGGGAATTTACCTGGCACAGGCATGATCAGGAGGATGAACTGTTCCTGGTTTTGGAAGGTGTGCTTACCATTGAACTTGAAAAGGAGTCGATCGAACTGCATGAAGGAGAAATGGTGATCATCCCTCGGGGTGTCCTGCACAAACCGGTGGCTGAGCAGGAAGTGAAGATCCTGTTGTTCGAGCCTGAATCCACTTCCAATACGGGTAATGTGGTTAATGAATTTACCCGGAAGCATCTCAGTGAATTGTAACAATTTGTATTCAGTTGAAAAGAAAGTGGATCATAGCGGGAAGTGCAATAGTGTCGGCCTATCTGATATTATGGACCGCCAGCCGTGGTGACTGGCACCTGAAAAGGAACCGGTATAACAAATTACCACAGGGAAAGCTGATACAGAAAAAGGATAGCCTTTATACAGACGAGATCGGTATCAGCTGGTTCTTACAGCCCCATAAGATGAATGTCTTTCACCAGCCATCTGATCTGCCCGTCGCTACACCACCGGAACCTTATCCCAGTTTGATTCCGCCGGCAACATTCGATCCTTACCATCCCAACCTGAAATTTCTTTCACCGGATGGCAGGGGAGGGTCGTACGAAGCTATTTTGATGCCGGATGGGAATTACCTGCTGCAGGGCAGTAAGCAGGGTACCTACAATTATGCCAATCCCACCGGCTTTTCAGGTTATCTGAAACATGCACTCCTGGACGTGTTGCCCCATCTTTTTGCCTCCGATTACGATGAAAAGTTAAACCGTGTTTATGACTGATTCCAATAAAGCGCTTTTCAAATCCGATAAAACGTGGACATTGTTTCTCGACAGGGATGGGGTCATCAACCAGCGGCCACCCAATGATTATGTGAAAGACTGGGCGGAATTTATTTTTCTTCCAGGTGTTTTGGAGGCTATGCCTTTGCTCACCAAAAACTTGCGGTATATCATTGTTGTCACCAACCAGCAGGGAATCGGTAAAAACCTGATGCGTGTGGATGATCTGATGGATATTCACAACCGGATGAAAGATGAGATCAGGAGAGCAGGCGGACATGTGGATGCCATCTATTTCTGTCCTGACCTTGCGACAAAATCCGCCAATTGCAGGAAACCCGGATTGACGATGGCCAGGCTCGCACAGACCGATTTTCCGGATATCAATTTTGAAAAAAGCATCATGGTTGGAGATACGGTAACCGATATGCAGTTTGGGAAAGCAGCCGGTATGCTAACGATTCTCGTGGGAAACCCTGATGAATCCATACCCTCCGGCATGGCAGATCTTCGGTTTGATTCATTATTAGAATTTGCAAAATCGCTCGTTGCAAACGATTGAATGAGACTAATTTTTCTTCCGAGCTGAAATGACCTGCTGAATGTGTGATCATTTTCGATATTCATCAGGTGAATCCGTCAAAGAGGGTGATGGATTGCTATTTTTGTAGCTGCACTTGCTTATAGATCCTTAGTACATGACACCAGGCTTGATTCTGATCAGTTTTCTGATTTATACTGCCCTTATTTTTGGCATAGCCTGGATTACCTCCCGTAACGCTGACAACCTGAGTTTCTTTATCGGCAACAAAAAGTCGCCCTGGCCGGTGGTTGCCTTTGGGATGATCGGTGCTTCACTATCGGGTGTTACCTTCATTTCCATACCTGGCTGGGTCGGGGAAACAGGTTTTACCTATTTTGCGATTGTCCTGGGATATGTAGCAGGATATGCCGTCATTACGACCGTTTTGCTGCCTTTATATTATAAGTTGAACCTCACTTCAATCTACAGCTATCTGGAG
>JARRQC010000097.1:0-8872 GCA_037382165.1 bacterium
CCTTTGCAATGATGGTACCAGCCTGAAGTGCCTTTTCATAATTGTCAAATAACCCGCCAACCCATCTTTCTTCCTTACTTATGATCAGACTGACCTTGATCTTACTGAATCTCGAGACATTGTCAATGGTTACGAGTGAACCGCGCTGTGCGTATCTTTCAATAAAGATCGTTACATATTGAACAGGAGGCAGTTTGTTCCATTTTCCATACCTGAATCTCATCAGACCAATGAACTCCCTGTAAGTCCGATCGCGAAAATCGATTTGTATTCCTGCATGGGCAAAAGGAAGTATTAAACCGACAGGCAGAATAAGAAGGCCAAACCAGTAACCCATATAGATCCAATAAATACTTAGCACGGAGAGAACCAGGCCGATCATTTGGAGAGGAAGCAGGTTTAATCTCCCTGTTCGGTAAGTATATAGATCAGAATCTTTCTGCTTTGTTCTATTCGACTTTGTAAACAAACTTACCTTCCTGAAAATTACTTACCCCGTTATCGAGGAACTTTACAAATGCATCTATATCAAGATCATAGGCTCTTGGTTGTGCAAGCACCTCCCCATTGTGTCCCATCAGGACATAGAACGGTTGCGCATTTACGCCGAATTTAGCGATCTGGAGGTCAGCGTATTTTTTACCGACTGTCTTTTTGACCTTGCCGTCATAGTTGGAGGTAACCCATTCTTCTTCGGGTAATTTTGTTTTATCATCGACATAAAGCGCTACAACGATATAATCATCACGAAGTCGTTTAAGCACTTTCGGATCTGACCAAACATTGGCTTCCATTTCCCTGCAATTGACACAACCATGGCCGGTGAAGTCAATAAAAATGGGTTTGTTCTGTTCTTTGGCACAGTTCAATGCCTGGTCGAAATCGAAGTATCCTTCAAGGCCATGGGGAAGGTGAAGGAAATCGTGATATTTAGGAGTTTCGCATATCTCTGCTGTAGCAGTTCCTCCGCCTCCTCCGGATCCGCTATACAGTTTAACATTGTCCCGAATGATTGCATTCAGGTCAAAGTCATGGGTCTGTTGTGGGGGCAGATACCCTGATAAAGCTTTTAATGGGGCGCCAAACATGCCGGGCAAAAGGTAGACCACGAAGGTAAAAGTAATGATCGCCAGCGTGAGCCTGGGAACGGACAGAAAAGGTACATCCGAATCGTGGGCGAATTTGATCTTCCCCAGCAGGTACATACCCATCAGGAAGAAAATGACAATCCAGAAGGCGATATAAATCTCGCGGTCAAGGATTCCCCAGTGGTAGGTCTGATCAGCAACGCTGAGAAACTTGAGTCCGAGTGCCAGTTCAAGGAAGCCCAGCACCACTTTGACGGAATTGAGCCATCCACCTGATTTCGGGAGGTTTGACAGCAGGGAGGGGAAGAAAGCAAAGAGTGTGAAAGGCAAGGCGAAAGCAAGCGAGAAACCAAACATACCGATGATGGGTTTCAGTACCTGGCCGCCGGCAGATTCAACGAGGATAGTGCCTACGATAGGACCCGTGCAGCTGAATGAAACCAGTACCAGGGTCATGGCCATAAAGATCGGTCCCATGAAGCCTCCCCTGTCTGCCGCCTGGTCTGATTTGTTGACCATCCAGTGCGGCATTGTAATTTCAAACCAGCCGAAGAACGATGCCGCGAAAATGATGAATATCAAGAAAAACAGGATATTGGGCAGCCAGTGGGTGCTCAGCCAGTTGGCGATATCCGGTCCTGCAATAACAGCAAGGATTGACCCGATAAATGTATAAATAGCTATAATACTAAAACCGTATAGCAGCGCCTGGCCGCGTCCTTTGGCCTTCTCGTCTCCCTCTTTCATGAAAAAAGATACGGTCATGGGGATCATGGGGAATACACAGGGTGTTAATATGGCTGCCAGTCCCCCCAGGAAAGACAGAATGAAAAATCCCCACATGGAAGCCTTCTTGCCGGTGATGTCTGCAGTGTCAAAACCGACCTCGTCAGCCGGCTCTTCTGCTGTTCTTTCAAGAATTTTCCCTGTTTCCGGATCCACGGTAAGTTCAATGTCTTCGTAAAGTGCAACGCATCCGAATTCATTACAGACCATATAGGCAATCTCACCAACAATGTCCGCTGGATCATCTCCGGACGAGATATTAAAACGCTGTTTGAACGTGGCTTCATTTTCAAAGAAATTGATGTTCATCTCAAAGACATCATCATATTCCTCAATGGCAGCAGTTATTTCTTCCATTTCGCCTACCCGTTTGATGCGGTCGTTTTCTTCGAAACTGAATTCTGTAGGCAAGGGTCCATCTTCCGGTACATTGAGGGAATAAAGATGAAACCCCTCATCGATGGCTGCAGTAAAAAAGACATCAACACCCCCGTCCACTTTTTCCGAATTGTACGTCCACTTCACCGGATCAAGGATACCCTGTGTGGGAGGAGCGGCGGCTGTTTCAGCCCCTTCAGGAACAAGGTCAAAGCTAAAATCCACTTCAGTAGGAGGGAGGCAACGTGTATCGTCACAACACATGAATTCGAGGAACCCGGAAACGGTGACCTTTTCAGTGACAAGAACCTTGACTTTTTGTTTAAAAACAGCCTCATTCGCAAAATATTTGAGTTCCATCTCAAAATTCGGATCATACTCCTCGATCACCTGACTTTCTTCTGTCACTTCGCCAATTAATTCGACCTTTTCATTTTCAGCAAAAGTGAAAGTGGTCGCTGGCGGGGTCATGGGAATATCCTGAGAATACAGGTGCCATGTGGGATCAATACTCGCCTCGAATACCAGTTCAAATTCGTTGGCAGCGATCTTGTTCTGGGAAAAGTTCCACTTAACCGGTTCGAGGATTTGTGCCAGCATGACAGATGACATGCTGAGCAGGGCTATCATTAATACAATCTTTCCTTTCATATTCCTTTATCTGGAGCGTCCGAAATGATCGGCAAAAGTACGAAAACTATAGGTTTAAACACGGAATAATACCCGGTTAAGGAATCGCCGGGTCAAACGGGTATCTGAAAATAAATCATGCAGCTATGGTCCGGTATTAATATTGCCCTTTCCAATTGAATTCCAAAATCTTATCGGTTTTCCTGGAAACCCGGGTCAGGTTTGAAGAACGAATCCCGATGACCCAAATGATCTGCTTGCCGGATAGCATCACCCAGACATCCTCCTTTTTAAAACGACTGAGTTTTTTATCGGTCAACAAATCGCTGATCAATTTGCTTCCTTTCATACCGAAAGGAACCATTCGGTCGCCCTTTTTCCACTTTCGAATGCTGAGCGGAAAAGTGACTTTCTGCAAGTCAAAATAGGCATGATTGGGATCGGGACTGAATTTGACGGGATGTATCTTTTTATAGGTTTTCATCGTCAGATTAAGCGGCATATCTTTTTGTGCCATTTTTTCGCTGATCGTATACGCTAATCTTTCCTTTGCTGTTTTTTTCCTGATCAGCAGCCTGTCCCGGTCAATAAGCAGGCGATAGGAGGATGAAAGAAATTCTTTACCTGTCGAACCTTTGTGCAAACTGACCAGAATAGCGTCTGTTGTTTTTCTGTCGAATCCGAAATTTTCCACTAAATGATAAAACATAGCGGGATCCAGATCATGTACATCTTCGATCAGGTAAGTTGATTCATCCAGGTTCATGATCCTGCGTGTTCTCAATTCATGCATCAATTGCTGATAAACCGAATAATCTTCAATGATATATCGAATACTTTGCAGCATCGATTTTCGGGCAGATGATGGTTTTATTTCATCAACTACCGGCAATAATCTGGACCTAATGGTATTACGCAGGTATTTTTCACTGTCATTCGAAGAATCAGTGCGGTAAGGGAGTCTATTTTTCTTGCAGTAATTAATGATCTGATCGCGTCCTGCAAACATGAGCGGCCGGATGATCTTATCACGCTGAACCGGAATACTCTTCAATCCTTTGATGCCGGAACCCCTGAACAGGTTGATGAAAAAAGTTTCGATCAGATCATCCTGGTGGTGCCCCAGGGCGATTTTATCAAATCCTTCTGACCAGGCAAGTTCTTCGAACCAATTGTATCTGAGAGAGCGGGCGGCTTCCTGCACCGAAAGTTTCATCTTATTGGCGTAAGTCCTGGTCTGAAAAGATCGGGTGAAGGTTTTAACTTTTCTTTTTTTCCCTAAATCTTTTACGAATTTTTCGTCCTCATTTGATTCTTTCCCACGCAATTTAAAATTGCAATGGGCAATGGCGACCTTATAACCTGATTTGATCATCAGGTCCAGCAAGACGATGGAATCAGGGCCGCCACTAACGGCAACCAGGATATTGTCATCCGACTGACATAACTTTTGACGGGAAACAAAGTTGCTGAAGGCACGAATCATACGACAAAGGTAAGAAATGACTACCGGTTCTTATTCCAGCAGCGGACAGGCAAAAAATAAAGCAGCAGGTGTTTATTAATCTATCGTCCAGGTATTCCCGGATGAAAGCAGGTCATCCACGGATTTCATGTGTGAGTTTTCCTTCTCATGTTCCACGGATGCCCATATATCTTCTTCCAGGGTATTCGAAACCACTGAACGAATGACGCCCAATGCTGCAGGAAATTTCGGGGGCCGCATTTCGCAAAGCATAAATTGAATACCTGGATTGGGCTCGTACGGATCATGGATCAGAATATCCTCTTCGGTAATTCCATTTTCCCCAATAACCACGGTTTCAAGCCGGGTGCCCCGCAGAACCAGTCCTTTGTTCTTCTCTTTCCCGTAGATCATTCTTTCACCCGCTTTTAGGTAGATCTGGTTATCATCCTTGGTTTCCCTTGATGTGATCAATCCATGTATTTTGTTGTTGAAAATGATACAGTTGGCAAGGATTTCAACGATGGAGGCGCCTTTGAATTTGGCAGCTTCCATGAAGACCTCTGTCATCATTTTCGGGTTGGTATCCACTACACGGGCAAAGAATTTGCCCCCCGCACCAATAACCAGTTCTCCAGGATTGAACGGAGCTTCGAAAGATCCCTGCGGTGATGTTTTCGTCTTGGAACCCTTGGGTGTAGTCGGTGAATACTGGCCTTTGGTCAGACCATATATCTTATTGTTGAACATCAGAACATTGAGGTCCGGGTTACGCCGAGCGAGATGTATAAAATGGTTACCGCCAATGGCCATGGAATCACCATCACCACTGATCATCCAGACACTCAATTTTGGATTTGCCAGTTTGATTCCGGTTGCGAGTGCTGCCGCCCGGCCATGAATACCATGAATACCATAGGTGTTCATGTAATAGGGAAAACGGGAAGAGCATCCTATACCTGAAACGACAACAAAATCTTCTTTGGGGATCCCCAGTTCAGGAAAGACATTCTCCACGGACCGCAGAATGGCATGGTCACCACAACCCGGGCACCATTTGACCATTTGGTCACTTTCAAAATCAGCTTTTGTAAGAATCAGATCTTTGGTATCTATTACAGCTTCCATAATCTTACTTTTCCAGGTATTCTTTAAATTTTTCTTTCAATTCAGTTACCATAAACGGAAGACCCTGAATTTTGTTATACTGGTCGTAATGGTACTCGGGATATTTCATCCGCAGGTAATTGGCGAATTGTCCGAGGTTGATTTCACAAACAAGTCTTTTCTTGAAATTCCCAAGAACCTCTCCAGTATTTTTGGGCAAGGGCATGATGTGTTTAAAATGTGTCATGCTGATGTCGTAACCTTCCTCTTGCATTTCCTGGATGGCGGTGAGCATAACCCCATAGGTACCACCCCAACTAATGACAAGCATCTCACCCGATTCCTTCCCGATAATTTCCTGATCATCGATGTAATCGGCGACCTTTTCGACTTTGTCTTCCCTCAGTTGGGTCATTTTTTCATGATTCAGGGGGTCATGGGAAACATTTCCGGAGATATTCTCCTTTTCAAGTCCTCCAATACGGTGCCTGAGTCCTGGTGTGCCCGGGATGGCCCAGCTTCTGCTTAATTTCTTTTCATCCCTCTTATAGGGTTTGAATGAAGCATCATTGGCTTCGACAATCGGTGGGTTAATTTCGGGAAGATCAGCGACTTTAGGTATTTTGAATACTTCAGAACCGTTGGCCAGGGAACCATCGGTTAGTAAAATGACAGGTGTCATGTGTTCCATAGATAGTTTAGCCGCTTCAAAGGAAGCATAAAAACAATCTGCGGAACTGATAGCGGCCATCACAATTACCGGGGCTTCACCATTCCTTCCAAAAAGAGCCTGCATCAGGTCTGACTGCTCCGATTTGGTTGGCAGCCCGGTGGAAGGACCTCCCCTTTGCACATCAACGATGACAATTGGTAACTCTGTCATCACCGCCAGCCCTATGGCTTCACTTTTCAGCGATAAACCAGGTCCGGAGGTTGTAGTTATCGGTAAGGCTCCTGCGTAAGAAGCACCTATGGTAGAAACAATTCCGGCAATTTCATCCTCCGCCTGGAATGCGATGGCTGAAAATTGCTTATGCCTTGAGAGTTCTTGCAGGATCTCAGATGCGGGGGTGATCGGATAAGATCCCAGGAACAACTTACGGCCTGATCTTTCAGCGGCAGCCAGGAAACCCCATGCCGTTGCCAGGTTCCCGGTCACATTCCTGTATAATCCCTTATCTAACTTCGCCGGTTCAACCTTGAAGGTGTTGGCGAACGCTTCAATAGTGTGGGCAAAGTGATATCCGGCCGTAAGGACCTCCTTGTTTGCCTTGACAACGATCGGGTTCGATTTGAACTTCTGTTCAAAAAACTTGAAAGTCTTTTTGTAATCCCGGTTGAACATGTAAAAGACCATGCCCAGCGCAAACATGTTTTTACTTTTTTGGGCTGATTTGTTATCGATATTAAGATCCTTGACGGCTTCTCTGGTCAAAGTCGTGATCGGGGCCTGTACAACAAGATGTCCCCGTAATGTTTCATCTGTCAGCGGATCACTTTCATAACCTGCCTTTTCCAGGTTCTTATCAATAAAAGCGTCTGTATCAATGATGATTATGGCATCCTTGGTAATCCAGCCCATATTGGCTTTCAACGAAGCCGGATTCATCGCAATAAGCACATCGGCTAGATCCCCTGAAGTATGGATGTCTGTTGTGCCGAAATGGATCTGAAAGCCGGATACTCCTGCCACCGTTCCCTGGGGTGCCCTGATTTCGGCAGGATAATCAGGAAAAGTGGCAAAATCGTTCCCGGCAAAAGCTGTAGAATCAGAAAAGAGATTACCTGTGAGCTGCATACCGTCCCCAGAATCTCCTGCAAATCTTATTACAGCTGTTTCGAGGTTCACTACTCTGTCATTCTTGGTTGCCATAAATGTTAAATTTCAAATACTCAGCAAAATTAAGTTTATTATCAGCGTACTGTGACTAAATAACAATCCTGCATCAGGAAATGTTAATGGAAAGCTTAATTTTATTCAATCTAAATTCCATATAAAGGTGCCAGGCGGCGCTTGGGCAAAGATGAAACGGAAAACTATTTAGATTATCTAAAAATTGGAAGGATGGGGTGCTTGTTTTTTAGGATATATCTATATTTGCCACAGCAATTAAATCTAAAAACAATATATCATGGCATACGTAATTAATGATGATTGCACTGCATGCGGAAGTTGTATTGATGAATGTCCGGTAGAGGCAATATCTGAAGGTGATATCTATGTGATCGATCCCGACCTCTGCACAGATTGTGGTGCATGCGTTGATGTTTGCCCTGTTGAGGCAATTCATCCTGAATAATTAACAAAACATTTTTGTTTTGATCAACCCGGAATATTGTCCGGGTTTTTTTATAGGCCCGGTTTTTGTTTAAAATCATTCTAAATGACCCATCCTCAGTGGATGAAAGCTGGCAGAAATTCTTTGAAGGTTTCGACTTTGCTTCAAAACATTACCGGACAAAAACGACTGATGGGATTGAAACCTCAGACGAGTTTAAAGTCATCACCCTCATCAATGATTACAGGAGACGGGGACATCTTTTCACACAAACAAATCCTGTCAGAAAACGCAGGACCTATACACCCACCCTTGATATTGAAAATTACGGTCTTGAGGAAAAAGACCTGAACAGGGTCTTTCAGGCGGGAAATGAGGTGGGAATAGGGCCGGCTAAACTGAAAGATATCATTGCAATGCTCAACCAGACCTATTGCAGTTCAATAGGTGTTGAATATGTCTTTATCCGCGACATGAAGATCGTTAACTGGCTGGGCAACAAGTTCGAAAGTACGCGGAATACCCCTTCCTATACCGAGGAAGAAAAGATTTACACCCTTCAAAAACTGCTACGTGCAGTACTCTTTGAGAGTTTCCTTCAGAAAAAATTCCCGGGTCAGAAACGATTTTCTCTGGAAGGTGCTGAATCACTGATTCCCGCCATGGAAGCGATCATGGAGAAAGGTACTGAACTCGGGATTAAGGAGTTTATTATCGGCATGCCCCATCGCGGCCGTCTCAATGTCCTCGCCAACATCCTGCGTAAACCCTATGTGGATATTTTTTCTGAATTCGCAGGTGTAGAATATGATGATGAAACCCTGCTTGGAGATGTGAAATACCACCTGGGTTATACGGTTGAGAGGGAATCCACCGCGGGGAAGAAGGTAAAGTTTACGCTTGCACCCAACCCGTCTCATTTGGAAGCGGTTGATCCTGTCGTGGAAGGGATTACCCGGGCCAAGGTAGATAGTAAGTATGAAGGCGACGCCAATAAGATTGCACCCATCCTGATCCATGGTGATGCTTCTATTGCCGGCCAGGGTGTTGTATATGAAGTGGTGCAAATGCAGGACCTGAATGGTTATCAGACCGGAGGGACCATCCACGTCGTGGTGAACAACCAGCTTGGATTTACC
>JARRQC010000098.1:0-8543 GCA_037382165.1 bacterium
ATATATTTATGACTTTTGGCACAGCCTTGGCTGTTAAATGGTGGAAGTCAAACACCGAAACACCAGAAGTCATGAAAACACGTGCCAACTACCCCAACACTTACGCAGCCAGCCGGACAGTAGAAATCACCGTTTGGCTCATCGGACTCCTTGTACTGTCGCTGTTACTTGCCAGCACAAGTTCTTCCGCCAATGAATTCTACTTCGAGGAAGAAACCTACATTCCGGACATTCCTTTCAATACGGAACGGGTGGTTCATGATCTGTTGTCAGGTGAATTTGATTTCGAAGAAGAGGCTTATGTCAATGACATTCCTTTCAACACTGCCGAAATCTGTGCCAACTGCCTTTACCGGGAATCGGTCTCCGTTGCCTTTGAACGCGAAGAGGAAAATTATATCGATGATATCCCTTTCGATACAAAAGGCATCGTAATGGAATACGAATATGACCGGGCAATGGAACAAACTATTGATTTTCCCGGTGAAGACTATGTCAATGACATTCCTTTCGACACCAGGCTTGTCGCCGAAAAGACAGGCAAGCAATGCACCGGTTGGGCATACGCCAGCTACCAGTAGCAGTAAGAACCAGTGTTGCGAGGATTGTTTTCATTGACATCCGTAAGAGGCTCGCGCTGATCACGCGGGCTTCGTTTGTGGTTTCTATCTTCATTGATTCCCGATTACTACTAAATCTCCATGCCGGTACCATGAGGTATTTCTCGTGAAGAACTTTTTTTGTTTTTAGGTGTTTTTCCGGTATGATTAAATTACTCATACTGTTTGGATTGCTCACTTCTACGGAGCCTGTTATCCTCTATGATTTTAATGCAACCAGCACATTAACCAACTGGATGATTGTTGATGACGGGGTAATGGGCGGGCGCTCCAAAGGCAACTTTAAGCTCAGCGAGGAAGGCCATGCTGTATTTTTTGGAGATGTTTCTCTCGAAAATAACGGCGGATTCTCATCGGTAAGGTATCGTTTCGATGAAAAAGACGTCAGCTCCTTTTCCAGGGTTGAATTACGTGTCAAAGGGGATGGCAAACGCTACCAGTTCCGTGTCAAGTCAGATGCCTATGACCGGCCATCTTACATCACTTACTTTGAAACGTCAGGAGCATGGGAAACCATCATCATCCATCTGGATGAACTATATCCTAGCTGGAGGGGCATGCGGCTGAACCTGGGGAATTATCCCGGAGAAAGCATGGAAGAGATTGCTTTCCTCATCGCCAACAAAAAAGCGGAATCCTTCCGGCTGGAAATCGATCGGATCGTGCTGAAGTAAGCTTTCCTATCTTGTTCGGCCAGGTAAACTGCCCTTGTAAAATATTTAGGATATTGAAGTAACGAGCAACCTTCAGTATTCTGAAACCAAAGCGCACTTAAATCCCTCTTGCCCATTCTGCTTCCACATCGGTTTGGGTTTTTGGCTTGGGCTTTCCAAGTAATTCGAATCCTGTATCAGTGATCAAAAAGTCCTCTTCATTTCTCAATCCGCCAAAATCCCTGAATTTTTGGATCGCATCAAAATTCAGGTAATCTCCGTTGTGGTTGGCTGCCTTCCACTGGTCAATGAGTTCAGGAATGAAATAGATTCCCGGTTCGATGGTCAGTACGAATCCGGGTTCAAGCCTACGTCCGAGCCGCAGCGATTTCACCCCAAACTGGGTACTTTTCGGTTGTCCGCCATAGCCCACATATACCTCACCCAGGTCTTCCATATCGTGCACATCGAGGCCCATCATATGTCCCAGACCGCAGGGGAAGAACAAAGCATGAGCACCATGCTCCAATGCATCGTCGGTATTTCCTCTGGTCAGCCCGAATTGTTTCAGTCCGTCAAAGATCACACGGGCCGATTCGTAATATACCTCCCTGAAGGGGATCCCCGGTTTGAGCATCTAAATTGCACGGTTGTTGCATTCAAGGCATTGGTTATAGATATCCGCCTGCCGGCTGCTGAATTTTCCACTTACCGGCACTGTACTGCTCAGGTCGGCACAATAGTTCATCGCCGTTTCAGCACCAGCATCCAGCAGGAACATATCGCCCTCTTTCAGTGTGTTCCCGTGGTAGTGGTTGTGTAAGGTCTGACCATTGATCGTGGCAATGATCGGAAAGGAAACCTGGCCCCCGGCAGCCACAGCCACCTCCTGCACCGCAGCAGTGATCTGTGCTTCGGTTACCCCGGGTTTCGCCATCCGCATGGCCAGTGTATGCATATCGACGCTGGTGTCGGCTGCCCTTTTTATCTCTTCGATTTCTTCCCGGCTTTTGTAATTCCGCTGATCCACAACGCCATTGATGAGCGCAACGGAAGCAGCTTCCTGTTGTTCAGCTGGCAGAATGCCCATCCATTCAAACAACTTGATCCGGTTTTCAGGACGGTATGGCGGCAGGAAATGGATGGCCCGGCCAGATTGCCCTGCTTTACCCAACAGGGTCACCAGTTCTTTGATCGTTCCGGTTTTTTCCACGCCAAAGGCCAAAGCCTGTTCGGCTATGGTGGGCTGTGGTCCCATCCAAACAAAATCCTCCACAGTCAGGTCATCGCCAAAGATGCGGTCTTCGCCGGAGTCACAATCCAGGATCCCTGCAATTTTCGGTTGATTCATCCCCAGGAAATAGAGGAAGCTGCTGTCCTGCCTGAAATGAAAGGTGTTGTCGAGGTAGTTCATCGGACTTTCGTTATTCCCCAAAAGCAGGATCAGTCCTGTCCCAACCGCTTTTCTTAATTTCTCCCTTCTTTGAACATAGGTTTGTTTTGTAAACATGATATTATCGTTTCGTTTGGTTTTATTTTAGATCTTCATTAACCGGCATATTCTCCATCAAATAACGGGTCAGCAATTCATACAGATGACGAGTGGTTCCCTCCCCTTCCCGGATGCTGTGCGAGCGGTTGGGATAGGCCATCATGGTAAAGGGCTTATTGTATTTGATCAGTTCGTTGATGAGTTTTTCCGTTCCCTGGTAATGCACATTATCATCGCCCGTGCCATGAACGATCAGCAGATTGCCCTGTAGGTTCTTCGCGAAGTTGATGACCGATCCTTCATCAAAACCGGTTTTGTTCTCTTCATAGGTCCGCATGTATCTTTCCTGGTAAACAGCATCGTAGAGGCGCTGATCGGGAACAGGGGCGACAGACATGCCCGTATGATAGATCTCCGGGTATTTCATCATGGCCTGCAGCGTGCTGGATCCGCCACCGCTCCATCCCCAGATGGCAATTCTCTCTTCATCGACAAAATCCCAGCTTCCGATTATTTTCGCAGCTTTTGCCTGTTCTTCCGCAGAGATGATACCAATCTTCATATAGACGCATTTTCGCCAGTCCCTGCCTTTGGGTGCAGGTGTGCCCCGGTTGTCCACACAGGTGACGATATACCCTTGCTGAGACATCATCAGGTGCCAGAGACGTGGTGGTGTATCGAGCACTTGCTGTCCGGCGGGTTCACCGTAAACATAAAAAAGGACGGGGTATTCTTTTTCCGGATCAAAGTCAGGGGGTTTGATCATCCAGCCGTTGAGTACTATGCCATCACCGATATCCACCGTGAAGAACTCGACCGGGTTAACCTTCAATTGTGCCATATTTTCTTTCAGTGGCTCATTCTCTACAAGAAGGTGTTGTGAAATATGTTTTGGAAGACTGACCACGTCGATGGTCACCGGTATGGCGGAACTCATGAACGTATGGATGGCCCATTTTGAGTCAGGGGAAACCTGGTATCGATGGTAGCCGGGTTGATCTTCCGGTGTCAATCGCTCCGCTTCCTTTTTCCCATCGAGCCTGGCGCGGAACAGATAACGCCGGGCAGCATTCCCCGGAGAAGCAATAAAATAGACATAGCCCTGCTTCACATCAATATGCTGTATCGAGATCACATCCCAGGTACCCTGTGTCACAGGACGTACCGACAGACCATCCCGGCTGACAACATAAATATGTCGCCAGCCTGTCTTTTCGCTCACCCATGTAAAGGCTTTTCCATCATCCATCCAGACCAGGTCATCCACAGGGTCGAGCCAGGCTTCTTCGGTTTCGGTATGTATTTTCTTCACCTCGCCCGACTTAGCATTGCCAAGCATAAGTCGCAGCGTATTCTGATGTCGGTTGAGGTACTGGAAGATGATCTCATCCGAACCGGCTGCCCATTCCATGCGGGCAATATAATTGTTTTGAGGATCACCCTCCACTTTCATCCAGACGGTTTCACCGCCTTCTGCTGGAATTACTCCTACCCTGCAGGCTGAAAGTGTCTGACCCACTTTGGGGTAACGGATAGGAATGATATAAGGGTAAAGCGAATCGGTGTTATTGATGAGGTAAAAATCCCTCACTTCAGAAGCATCGAGCTGCCAGTAGGCAATGGATCGGCTGTCCGGGCTCCAGCGGAAACCGTCACGCAATCCGAATTCCTCCTCATAGACCCAGTCGAATGTACCGTTGATCATATCTTCCGTTCCATCAAACGTCAATTGCCGTACCTCATTTGTGGCAAGATCTTCGATATAAATGTTGTGTTTGACGACATAAGCGGCCCTGCTTCCATCGGGTGAGAATTTGGCGAACATCAGGGTGGAGGGTTCGGCGAATGTTCCCAGTTGCCGAAGGGATCCGGAGGTCAGGTCCATCATCCAGTAATCCCCGCGTGTGTGGAGCCGCCAGACCTTACGGGTGTTGGTGAAGATAAGCAATTTTGATCCATCCGGCGACCATTGGTAATCGCGGATATTGAGTGGTTCTTTTTCTCCTTCAGGGACCAGTCGGGAGGCTGAAATCAGGATGGTGCGCCCGCCTGTTTTAGGATTGTATTTTACGATATCAAGGCGACCCCGGGTTGATTCGGAAGGCTCAAGTGTTGTATATCCCGATCCGTCTTCAAGCCAGCGTGCAGGACCGAAACGCTCGGACCGAAACGCATCGGTCGAAAAGATCCTTTCCAGGGTCAGCAGGGCCGGATCTTCCTGCGCCTGGAGTTGAACAATTACAATGAAAGAAAAGGCAACCGAGATGATGCCCCGGAAAATAATGCGGGGTGCGGAATTGAAATAATGTCTGAACATGGATTTTGATTTGATTGATTTGTAAAGTAAAAGAAAAATGCTGATGACAACGGGAATTTGTTGATGAAGACATGCTACAAAACACGAAAATCTAATTATCCAGGGATGAACCTGGTAGATAACAGTTTATCCCGCCAGTACATTAGCCTGCTTTTATTCACCTGCTTTTTCACTAATATTGTAAAACAAGAACCTTAAGCCGATCCATTTAAACAGACCCCTTTTGAGCACGGAAAGATCAAGATTCCCAACGCGTCCTGAATGGCTTCTCATTCTCTTGTTCGCTTTTTCGAAAATGTTGATTCATTTCTTTACTTATGATAATTTTGAACTTCACCGTGACGCTTATCTCTATTATGCGCAAAGCGAACACCTGGCCTGGGGGTATGTCGCCGTGCCACCAACCCTTGCCATTCTGGGTAAAACCGCAACATCCATCTTTGGCAACACCCTTTTCGGCCTGAGGTTCTTCCCTGCCCTTTTTGGCGCACTGGATGTGATTATTATCGGACTGGCTGTGAAAGAAGTGGGTGGACGTAAAATTTCCCTCCTGCTGGCAAGCCTTGCTTTCATCCTTTCGCCAGCCTATCTTCATGTCAATGCTTTGTTTCAACCCGTTTCCATCAACCATTTTTACTGGCTGCTATCCGCTTATTTGATCCTCGTGATGGTCAACAGAAGCAACCCAAAAATGTGGATCTGGATAGGGCTTGTCTTTGGCCTGGCTTTTTTAAACAAATACAGCATTGTATTTTTCGCGGCAGCTTTTGCTTTTGCTCTGCTTCTTTCAAACCAGCGAAGGCTTTATTTTTCCAAATACTTTGTCCTTGCTCTGATCACTGGCCTGGTAATCATTCTCCCCAACGTGCTCTGGCAATACCACCACAACTGGCCGGTGCTTATGCACATGGCTGAATTGAGGCGGACCCAACTCGTCCATGTTAAATATTCCGGTTTTCTCTTTGATCAGATCCTGATGAACGCCCATGCCCTTTTCCTGTGGTCCGGTGCCCTGATGGTATTGTTGTTTTACCGGAAGGAAAAGCAATACATGCTGTTTGGGGTGACTTATCTTTTGATCCTTTTACTGCTGATGACCGGAAGTGGAAAATCCTATTATACATTAGGTATCTATCCTATCTTATTTGTATTTGGCGCCTGTTTTACAGAGAAATACATCAAAAGATTCCTGCTGCCCGTCACAATATTCCTGATCCTCAGCATGTTTGCCGGCCTCTATTTTTCACTCTCATTTGACGGTATTCCAATCACTACTTTCGAAAAGGCGCTGAACAAAGGGGCATTCAGGTGGGAGGACGGGAAATACTATGACCTGCCGCAGGATATGGCCGACATGACCGGTTGGAAGGAAATTGGGGAAACTGTCGCCGGAATCTATTCTGGGCTTGACCGGGAAGACCGGGCAAATTGTGCTGTTTTTTGTGATCACTACGGGCAGGCGGGTGCAGTGATGTTTCATGGCAAGAAAACAGGTATCCCACAGCCCATTTCTTTCAACGGCAGTTTTGTCTTTTGGTCGCCTGACAGGATAGAAACAGACTATGTGATCTATGTCATGGAACCTGAAAACCTGGAAGATCAGGATTTGATCGCCAGATGGTTTGAAACGGTGGAATTAAAACATGTAGTCGACAATCCCTGGTTTCGTGAAAATGGTACCCGGATATATCTCTGTTACAAACCCAGTGAGGAAACCAAACTCAGGTATAAAACTGAAATGGCGGAGGCAAAAAACAGTTACCGGCAGGTACAATCCACAAGTATAGATTAACTTTACTGGTTTAAGTTTTCAACTTGAATCCCGAGAGTTATTAAATCCGGAACTTGTATCAACATAGCAAATAGAAATTAATTGTTGGATTTGAAACAAAGAAAAATGTGCAACACGGGACTTCATTCCATTCGCCGGGTAAGTCAGAAAAATTGATTCGAAGATTTCACTTCACTGGTTTAAGTTTTCAATTTAAACCTTTCTGCGATTCCCATTGCAATATTCTCCTAAGGCATACCGATTCAGATCGTTAATATTTCCTTTACTTTCGCCCATAAATTTAAAATCCTTTTCATGAACCTCCTTCCCTGCGAAAACCTGTCCAAGACCTTCGGGGATAAAAAACTATTTGAGGGACTGAGTTTTGTTCATCATAAGGATGAGAAGACGGCATTCATCACGAACAATGGCACAGGAAAATAGACACTTTTACACATTCTGGCTGGCAGGGAAGTACCGGAGGGTCAAATCAACAACTAAGGTTTAACATATGAGAACATGGAAGCAGCGGCTTTGCTCGCTGTTTTAAAGCAATCGGTGATCATCGATCAACCGCTTACAGAGGAACTGGCCCAGAAAGTCGTGAAGAATATGTTATACCTGGAATGGTTTTCTTCCTCGGACGACACCTATGAAGACATGATCAACAGCGGAAACCTGAATATCATTTCGGACTACAGCCTGAAAGAAAAGATCAGTTCCTACTACAATTTCACAAGCGAGGTAAAAAATGTCGAGCAATATTTTTTAGACCACATGGACAATTATGGTTTACCGATACTTTACAGGAACTATCACCTTTACAAGCGTGAATTTATTGATGAAAAAAGCTTTAAAAGCCTTGAATTTACCAATATGTTCCTGGGAGTTTATGCCCTGTTGCAACAAAACATTAAGATTTACAATCAAGCCTTGCAGAAGAACAGAGAATTAAAGTTGGCCTTGGAGGAAGTGCTGGAGAATGAATAACGTTCTTTCGCCTGACCGACCCATTAGTACAGGATGCCTGCAGTAATATATTTTGCCAGTTCCTAAAGCAATTCAAGCACCATGGCACTTGCCCCGCCACCGCCATTGCAAATGCCCGCTGCGCCATATTTACCCCGGTTCTGTTTCAGCACATGGATGAGTGTAACCAGTATGCGTGCACCAGAGCAGCCCAGGGGATGACCGAGTGATACCGCGCCGCCATTTACGTTGGTCCGCTGGGGATCGAGCCCCAATAACTTGATATTGGCCAGACCGACGACTGAGAAAGCCTCGTTCAGCTCGAAATAATCGATATCAGAAACTGCCAGTCCTGCCTTACTCAGGGCGATCGGAACCGCTTTCGCCGGAGCCGTAGTAAACCATTCAGATTCTTGTGCCGCGTCTGCGTATGAAACGATCCGGGCAATAGGTTTGAGGCCTAACTCATCCGCTTTTTCTTTGCTCATTACCACCATGGCTGCTGCACCGTCATTCAGTGTGGAAGCGTTCGCTGCCGTCACTGTTCCCTCCTTTTTAAATACCGGTTTCAGGGTGGGCACCTTTTCCGCCTTAATATTTTTAAACTCCTCATCCTCTGCAACCTTTACAGGTTCACCCCTGCGCTGTGGCACCTCCACCGGAACTACCTCTTCGCTGAACCTGCCTTTTTGCCAGGCTTCCGCACTCCGCCTGTAAGATA
>JARRQC010000099.1:0-7383 GCA_037382165.1 bacterium
CTCATCGACAGGTATGGGTTTTGCCCCCGGGCGTGTACTAACCGCGCCCAGGTCTATGATGTCGGCGCCTTCTTTCAGCATCTTTTCCACACGCTGAGCCCGTTCCTTTTCCTGCTTGTATTTCCCTCCGTCATAGAACGAATCGGGGGTCAGGTTCAGCACACCCATTACCCTGGGGCGTTCAAAAGTGATCCGCCTTCCGTTGCAATGGATTGCCCTTTGTTTTTCCTCAAAAGATGTATCTTTATCGCTCATTTTCCGGAGCTGGACAGTATGATCCGGTAAAGGTAATTAATCAAGGTTTACGGGCAGGCATGGTTGATAGAACAAAAGATCAATTTGAGGTTGTGGCGAAGCATTGTCGTGATCTTTTCATCAAAAAACAAAAGGACTATGGCGCAGCATGGCGTATTCTGAGAATTCCCAGCCTGACAGACCAGATCTATATCAAAGCCAACAGGATCAGGAGTATACAGCAAAAGGGCGTTAGAAAAGTTGATGAGGGCATCCTTCCTGAATTTACCGGGATTGTCAATTATTCCATCATGGCACTTATCCAGCTGGAGCTTGGCGTGGCCGAGGAACCCGACCTCGACGGTGATCAGGTCCTGGAATTGTATAACAAATATTTCTATGCAGCTCGTGATCTTATGCTCAACAAGAATCACGATTATGATGAAGCCTGGCGGAATATGCGTATCTCTTCACTGGATGATATCATTTTGATGAAATTGCTGCGCATAAAGCAAATTGAGGATAACCAGGGTATAACACTGGTATCGGAAGGGCTGGATGCCAATTATTATGACATTATCAACTATGCCGTATTCGCGTTGATAAAATTATTGCTTGAAAAAGAAGATGAATAAGAAAATTCGTGAAAATAAGGAATTGCCCCGGGAACATCCGGTACTTATCGTGATCCGGGTTGTTCTGGGTCTGGTTTTTATCTTTTCCTCGGTGATGAAGGGTATTGATCCTATGGGCACAGCCTACCGGGTTGAGGATTATCTGGGTGCCTACAATATGTATTGGCTTGATGATTATAATCTGTTCATTTCATTTTTCGTCATCGGCATCGAATTCCTTATAGGGGTGGCGCTGTTGTTCAAACTTAAGCCCAGGCTGGCATCACTGGGTGTATTCCTGATCATGATCTTTTTTACCGTGATCACTTACATTGATGCAAAAGAAAACCTGGTGCCCGATTGCGGATGTTTTGGGGATGCCATTACCATAACACCCTGGCAAACATTCTACAAGAACATCATTCTCATTATCCTGGCAGCCATTGTTTTCTTTGCTAGGAGGAGCCTTTACGCCAGGATGAAAGGATGGCTTCAGTGGGTGTTGCTGATTTTCTTTGCCCTGGCATACGGATGGTTTATGTCTTACAATTTCAATCATCTTCCCATCATCGACTTCAGGGATTGGAAAGAGGGAAATGATATGAAGAGTGTGGGTGATGATAAATCGGTCACTTATCTGATCTACAGAAACAAGGAGACAGGAGAGGAAAAGGAATACATATCTCCCGATTACCCCTGGAGGGATTCCGTATGGATGTCCCGGTGGGAATTCGTGGACCAGCGTACAGAGGTGATCGAAGCGTTAAGGAAGCACAATCTGATCATTGAAGACTTCAAGGGTAACAATTATACGAAGGCCATTATTGAAAACAGCAGCTATACCTTTCTGCTGATCACGCCTGATATTGAAAAAGCCAATGGCAAAGCGATGATCACTGCCAATGAGCTGATGGAGTCAACCGCTAACCATGATGTGAATTTTGTGATGATCACGGCATCTGTCCCTGAAACCTTGGCTAAATACCGCGAAGTATATAAACTTACTTATGCCATTTTCCTGGCTGACGGCACGGAACTGAAAGCTATGATCCGTTCCAATCCGGGACTTATCCTGATGAAAGACGGAGTGGTCATAGAGAAATGGCATTATAATGATTTCCCCTCATCATGGCGGGAAGCGAACAGGGATATAAACCAATGACGGAATGCTAAGATTTCTTGTCCGACGATTTCTGTATGGCCTGCTTGTTCTCTGGGGCGTAATTACCGTTGTTTTCTTTCTTTTCAATATACTCCCGGGTGATCCGGCACGTATGCTGATGGGGCAGCGTACCGATGTTTCATCCGTAGCGGCCATCAAGAAGGACCTTGGTCTGGATCAGCCCCTGCGGATACAATATCTCCTGTTCGTTAACGATATTTCTCCTTTTTCCTGGCACGATTTTAAGGAAAAGGAAAGCCTGTGGTATTTGGATCGGCAAAAATATGCCCCGTCGGTGAAACTGCTCACGTTAGGCCGGGGAGGTTTTGTTTTGAAAAAACCCTACCTGAGAAGATCCTACCAGAGCCGCAGGGAAGTTTCTTCGATCATTGCAGAAGCTTTTCCCAAAACATTATTGCTTGCATCAGCGTCCATCCTGATCGCCATGATCATCGGCATCGGACTGGGTATTGTGGCGGCTCTTCGGAAAGACAGCCTGCTGGACAGGTCATTGCTTGTCTTTTCTTCGCTGGGTATGTCGATACCTTCCTTTTTCGCTGCCATCATCATCGCATGGCTGTTTGCCTTCGTACTGGCTGACTTTACAGGTTTGAAAATGTTCGGAAGTCTCTATTCGGTAGATGATTATACAGGAGAAATATACGTAGACATCAAAAACCTGATATTGCCTGCCATTACCCTTGGGATAAGGCCTCTTGCCATTGTTGTCAGCCTGACGCGAAGTTCCCTGCTGGACGTGCTGTCACAGGATTATATCCGGACTGCTTACGCCAAAGGACTTGGCAAACGAAGCGTAATTGTGCATCATGCTTTGCGTAATGCACTGAATCCGGTACTTACAGCGATTACCGGCTGGTTTGCCTCGCTGATGGCCGGAGCCGTATTTGTTGAATATGTATTTGACTGGAAAGGTATCGGTGTGGTTATCGTGGATTCGCTTGAAAAATATGACCTTCCTGTCATTATGGGATCTGTGCTTTTTATATCCGTTGTGTTGATCCTGGTCAATATTTTGGTCGATATACTGTACACGATGCTTGATCCCCGCGTCAGACTCTGAAACGCCTTTTATATCCCGTCAATTTACACTACTTTTGACTCTTTTATTTCTAAGTTATATCGTATGAGAAAGAAGATCGTTGCAGGCAATTGGAAAATGAATAAATCTTTCGCGGAAGCGGAGGAACTTGTTGCTGACATCGCCGGTCAGCTTGAAAACAAGAATCTTGACTGTGAGGTTTTGGTTTGCCCTCCTGCACTTTACCTCGAAATGGCCACCGATTATGCCGAAGAATCCCTGCTCCATGTGGGAGCGCAAAATGTCAGCCAGCATGCACAGGGTGCTTTTACTGGTGAAATCTCTGCTTCCATGCTGGAGTCCATCGATGTGGAATATTGTATCGTTGGGCACAGTGAAAGAAGGCAATATTTCGGAGAAAAGGAAGATGTGCTGTCGGAAAAGGTGAGCCGCCTGCTGGATCATGGCATAAAACCTATTTATTGCTGCGGTGAAGTATTAAAAGAGCGTGAGGATGAGCGACACTTTGATGTGGTAAGGGAACAATTGCTTAATGGTGTACTTGACCTGACAGAGGACGAATTCAGCAATGTGATCATTGCTTATGAACCTGTCTGGGCGATTGGCACAGGTTTGACCGCAACACCAGGACAGGCTCAGGAGATGCATGATTTTATACGTAGCCTCATCGCGGAATCCTTTAATGATGAGGTTGCAGAAAATACCACGATACTCTATGGTGGAAGTTGCAATGCAGGAAATGCCGCGGAATTGTTTTCACAGAAAGATGTTGACGGGGGACTGATCGGCGGCGCCTCGCTGAAAGCCGCTGAATTTGTAAAGATTGCCCTCAGTTTTTAATTCCGCACGGTGAACTATATTGAGCTAAAGATTCCGAAACCTTTAGATGCACTGCAATTTGACCTGTTGATCGCTGATCTTGGTGAAACAGGTTATGAGAGTTTTGCCGAGGAAGAGGATTGGCTGATGGCCTATATCCCCGAAAAGGATTTCGACGCTGCAGCGATGGAAAATATCCTGGGAGCTGACTTTTCGATGGATGATATCATCATCAGCCGGATTGCAGAAAAAAACTGGAACGAGGTCTGGGAACAAAACTATTCGCCCGTGCTGGTTGATGAAAGATGCAGTATACGGGCTCCTTTCCATCAAGCACCCACAGAGGTTGAGTATGACATCGTGCTTAATCCCAAAATGGCCTTTGGCACTGCCCACCATGAAACCACAGCCATGATGATATCCATGATGCTTGAGGTTGATTTCCAGGATAAAAGTGTATTGGATATGGGTTGCGGTACAGGAGTACTGGCGATCCTTTCCAAAATGATGGGTGCAGCTCAAGTAGTTGCCATTGATAATGACAAATGGGCTTTCGAAAATACCCTGGAAAATACACAACTGAATCACCTGGAAGGGATAGAAATAAAACACGGAGATGCCGCTCTGCTGGCAGAATATAAACCTTTCCAGTTGATGTTGGCGAATATCAACCGGAACATACTGATGAAAGACATCCCGTTGTATAGTGAGACCCTGGTCAGTGGCGGACAGCTGTTTCTCAGTGGTTTCCTGGCGGAGGACCTGGAAAATATAAAAGCCTGCAGTAGTGAAAACGGCCTGAAGTTTGTTTTTCATCGTGAGAAAAATAAGTGGGTTGCGGCCATTTTTCAAAAACAATAATAAAAGCCGAATTGTGTTTATACCGTGGGGTATCGATTGATGAAATACCGGATAGCGATTTGTATATGGGTTTTGGGCCTGATGATCTCCATTCCTGCCCGTTCACAGGAGATGGATAGCCTCTCCAGGAATTCTGAGATGTTCTTTCAGCAGATCTCGGCAATTCTTCTCAACACACCTTCCAGGATAAATCAACAGAATTCACAAATGCTGCTGGACAGGCTCTATCAAAGGTGGAGTGTCGGCAGGTTCAACCGGGATGAAAAAGATGCGATCAAACACCTGGTGGAATCGATGCGTGCGCGGGAATTGAAGAGTTATCCCTACCTCTATAATTATATCCATGTGCTTACCCTGCTTTCTGAATCTTTGCTGACACCTAAGAGTATTATCGGTTGGCATGCGTATGCGGAAGGAAAAATGAACGGCAAGCGCTCAGACCGTTTTCTGGATTTTACGGAATTTACGATCGACCTGCTGGAGAATGAACGGTTCTACAATGAGAGATCGGTTTCGTGGTACCACCGGAAAGCCCGGTTCCAGTTTGAACTCGATACAAATTTCTTAATCCGTTATGAACACCTGGACCTGGTCTGCGCCACCAGGCGCGACAGTTCAGTCATTAAGAAAACAGCAGGGAATTACAATTATGACCTCCAGTTATGGACGGGACAGTCCGGAACGATCGGATGGGACAGGTTCGGTGAGGAGTATGGAGACAGTATTTATGTAGCGCTGGAAAATTACACAATAAATATCGAAAATACCTCCTTCGATATAGATACCGCCGTATTGCATTATGATCGCTTTTTTAAGAACCCCATCCTCGGGCGGTTCTCGGAAAAGGTCATGTCGAGTGCACCCACCAGCAGAACATCCTACCCCCGTTTTGTCTCCTTCCGGGATGATTTTGAACTCGATAATGTATATCCGGGCATCACTTATTTTGGCGGTTTTTACCTGAATGGATTAAAACTTTATGGTGCCTCAGGGGAATTCAATGATGCCTATCTGACCCTTTCATATGATGGTAAAACGGTTGGTAAAGTCCGTTCTTCCCTGTTCAGGCTTGAGCCGGACCGTATAGAATCGCAAAAGGCTGAAACCCTATTTTATCTTGAAAAGGATTCCGTATATCATCCGGGATTGAGGTTCCGTTATCTCAAAGAGGAGAATGAGATACAACTGTTTTCGGAGAAAGATGGAGACGATATGATACCGTTCTTTGATTCTTACCATCAGCTGGACATTTATTCACCGGCACTTTTCTGGAACATGGATAGTACGGCGATCGATTTGCGAAGGATTCAGGGTGTTCACCGGGAAAATAAAGCGGCTTTTGTTTCCAGCAACTACTTCTCCGAAAGGGATTTTTATGAAATCCAGGGGATGGATGAGTTCAACCCGTTGTATATCATCGAAAACTATCTGAAAACCTATGATGAGGACGAGATCAAGCTGAATGCTCTGGCTGCGTATATGAAGAAATCTCCTGAGCAGGTCTCGGCCATGCTCATTAACCTGGCGAACCGTGGATTCCTGGTATATAACTCAAGGGAGCAGAAAGCCATTGTGAAACCACGGTTCTATGATTTCCTGAATGCGAAAGCCGGCCGGCGCGATTATGATGTCATCACGCTTGAGTCTACCGTGGATAATGGTGCCAACGCGAAATTAAACCTGGGTGACCTCAGCCTGGAGGTCTTTGGTGTTCCGGAGGTCATCATCAGCGATTCACAGGATGTGTATATATACCCGGATGATGAAAGTATAAAGTTCAGGAAAAACCGTGATTTCACCTTCGACGGAAAGGTCCACATGGGCCTTTTTGATTACTATTCCAGGAGCAATACGTTTGTCTACGACAGTTTCATGATCAATCTCAACTACATAGATTCCCTCGTTTTCAGGGTCTATTCAACAGACTCCCTTGATCGTATTGACAGCCTGGTCAAGGTGAAGAATATCATCGCTGAATTGAACGGGACCATTTATGTGGATATGCCCTATAACAAATCAGGCTTGAGGGATTATAAGCAATATCCCATTTTTGTGAGTGATGAAGACAGCTATGTCTATTTTAATGACCCAATGATACAGGATAGCACCCTGCTTCCCGAATCATTTTACTACCGGATAGATCCGTTCCGGTTTGACAGCATCAAATCGTTCAGCACAGCTGGAATGAAATTCAGGGGTACACTTGTTTCCGCCGGGATATTTCCTCCCATTAATGAACCCCTGACAGTGATGCCAGACTATTCACTGGGCTTTATTCATCGAACGCCGACAGATGGTTATCCTCTGTATGGTGGAAAGGGGAGATTTACCGATACCATTACCCTGGGTAACGATGGTTTTACCGGATCTGGTAAGCTCGACTACCTGGCTTCCAGGTCAGGATCAGAAATGTACATCTTCTACCCGGATTCCCTGATTGCACAGGCATCTGATTTTAAAAGCCTGGAGAGTCCGGGGGAATATAATTTCCCTTTTGTCGAGGCAGATACGGTCCTTCAGCAATGGGACATTGCAGAAGATATTATGACGGTCACCAATCCATTGGATTCTTTCAGCATGTACCGGGATGCGTCTTTCGATGGTACGCTTACCCTGCATCCGGAAAGGATGGG